>JAIJJM010000451.1 GCA_022728415.1 Collinsella sp.
CCTTCTGTAGCGGTATGTACCCCCGACTGTTCGGCGGATGTCGTACTATTAGACGTTTGTCGAACTTATATAAGACGGGTGCGGCAAGATCGAGCAGATTGTCCGCGCGAGAGGCTTCCCGCCGCAGCGCCCGGTCTCGGATTCAATGCATCGTGCTCAATTATGGCCAGCGAGGCGTTGCTCCCACACCCCTGGTTTGGAGTTGACATGGTCACATGCGGCACGTATGATGTCAAAAACTTGATGAGGATCGTGACTGTATGACAGGCGACACCGAAAGTTGGCCGCTGGCCGCTTTCGGTGTCGCTTTTTTCTGGACGGGACGTTCGAAGGATTGTATGGGTATGTTGCAGGTCGCAAAGGTACTCAACAACAATATTGCTGTTGTGGTTGATGCTCGCGGTAGCGACTGCATTGCCATGGGGCGCGGGATTGCGTTTGGTCGCAAGCGCGGAGACCTCATTGACGAGGATAGCGTAGAGCGCCTGTTTACCCAGCACGTCGCCGAGCTGTCCGGCAAGCTGGGCCAACTGGTGTCATCTATTCCCGAAGAGTACTTCGAGGCGACGCGGGCGATTGTCGAGCATGCCAAACTGCGTCTCGGCAGGAATCTCGATGACGGGGTCTATCTTGCACTGACGGATCATATTCACTTTGCTGTCAAGCGAGCCCTTGCGGGGCAGGCCCTCGATAACCGCCTGAACTATGAGATCGGTATGGTGTACCCCGATGAGTTCGAATGTGCCCAGACCGCCATCTCCTTTATCGACCGCACCTTCCACGTCACGCTTCCGCAGGAGGAGGCAGGATTCATCGCCATGCACCTCGTCAACGCCGAGATGGGTGGTATGGGCATACAGACGGCGACGACGATGGCCAAGATCATACGCGGCGCACTCGATATCGTTAAAGAGTACTTCGATATTGATTTGGACGAGGCAACAATTGCCTATTACCGTTTTATGGTCCATCTTAAGTTCTTCGCTCAGCGTGTTGTCATGTCCGATATGTCCGATGCCGCCACCGAGTCCCGTGACCGCCAGTTGCAAATCACGGTGATGCAACAGTACCCCGATGCCTACGAGTGCGCCAAGGAGATTGCATCGCGTACGGCGCGGTCCTATGGCTGCTCTGTTCCCGAGGACGAGTGTCTGTACCTTGCCTTGCATATCGAGCGCGTGGTGCACGGCAGCCCACGCCAGCACGCCGGGAGAGGAGGGGATGTGTAGGGTCACAGTCTACGTTCACGGTTAGAGAATCACGAGAAAGAGGAGACACGTGTTTAAGCAACTGCAAAAGATCGGCAAGGCATTTATGCTGCCGATTGCTATTCTGCCGGCAGCGGGCTTGCTGCTGGGAATCGGCGGCGCATTTAGCAGCTCCGCAACCATTGCCGCATACCCCCTGTTGAACGTACCTTGGCTACAGGCGGCCTTCAAGGTCATGAGCGCGGCGGGAAACGTGGTGTTCGCCAACCTTCCCATGCTGCTGTGCATCGGACTTTGCATTGGTCTTGCCCGCCGCGACAAGGGTGTGGCGGCGCTCGCGGGCATCGTGGGATACCTGGTCATGACGGCGACCTCGTCCACGCTGCTCTCGATTTTTAACCCTGACGGTGCGGCGATCGATACCGGCGTCATCGGCGCCCTCGTCATTGGCCTCGTGGCCGTCACCTTGCACAACCGCTACCAGAACATCCAGCTTCCGCAGGTCCTGGGCTTCTTTGGCGGCTCGCGTTTCGTGCCTATCGTCACGAGCCTGGCAGCGATCTTTGTCGGATCCCTGTTCTATATCGTCTGGCCGCCGTTTCAGCAGCTGCTCGTTCATGCGGGAGAGGTCATCTCTGCTGCCGGTGTCGTCGGTACGTTCTTCTATGGCTTCCTCATGCGCCTGTGTGGGGCCATCGGCTTGCACCACATGATCTATCCCATGTTCTGGTACACGGAGCTGGGCGGCACCGCTGTCGTTGCCGGCCACTCCGTGGTTGGTGCCCAGAACATCTTCTTCGCCCAGCTTGCCGACCCGAATCACACCGGCCTGTTTACCGAGGGGACGCGCTTTTTCGCGGGGCGCTTCGCGACCATGATGTTCGGTCTGCCCGCCGCCGCACTGGCCATGTACCACTGTGTGCCCAAGGAGCGCCGCGAGAAATATGCCGGCCTTTTTCTGGGTGTTGCCCTGACGTCGTTTCTGACCGGCATCACCGAACCTCTCGAGTATATGTTCCTCTTCGTTTGCCCACCTTTGTATGTGCTGCATTCGTTCTTTGACGGCATATCGTTTCTTGTCGCCGATATCTTGAACATCAGAATCGGTAATACGTTCTCTGGCGGCTTCATAGATTTCTTCCTCTTTGGCATCATGCAGGGAAACGCCAAGACAAACTGGCTACTCGAGATCCCGGTCGGTGTTGCGTGGTTCGCTCTGTATTACCTATCCTTCCGCTTCCTGATTACCAAATTCGATATCAAGACACCCGGTCGCGATGAGGAGGCAGCGACGATTGAAGAGCCGAAGGCTCCTGCCAAAGGCGACCTTGCCGATGATGCGAAAGTGATCGTCGAGGCACTGGGCGGTCCCGAGAATATCGAGGATGTGGATGCGTGCATTACCCGCTTGCGCGTTGGGGTGAAAGATCCTGCCAAGGTCGATCACGATGCATTCAAAAAG
>JAIJJM010000452.1 GCA_022728415.1 Collinsella sp.
GGATGGTCGTACGCGGGCATCAGCGTGCTGATGTTCGCAGCCACGTTGCTCGCGGCGTTGGCGTTCGCGGTGGTCGCCGACACCGTGGTACTCAAGCCTGTGCAGCGTCTGCTGCGGAAGGTACGGCTGTAGATTCGGATGCGGCGCGTGAGGAGCGCGGCGTTGTGTGGCTTGCACGACTTGCGTGACTCGCGCGCCGCCGCAACCCGGCAACGCATTCGTAAGCGCAGAGTGTGAAGATGCCGCTTAAAACCGGAAGAGCCACTTCATCTGATGAGAAGCCTTGAACCCGTGTCCACATTTATGATGGAGCTCCACGTTGTAATGGACGACACAGCCGGATATTGCCTAAATTGCTCGTCATGTGTAAGCTTGCAATACGACGAGCGTGGGCCTGTGGGCTTATGATCGCTGTTAGGCTAGGGGTCGCTTCAGCGGCCCCTATGCATTTCTAGCTCAGCTCGGTTATAAAACCGTAGTCAGTTCTCTTTTCCAACGGATACCAGACCGCTGATTGGGGCATAATGGCAGGGCGAATAACATCAACGATTTTTAGCACGGCTTTGTCTCCGTCATTTAATTTCTTGGCGCTATCGATGCCGCTCGCACGTCCACACATGAAAAGAGCCATGTCAATCATCTGCAGCCCGTACAGTATGCGCGAATCCTCCCACTGGAAAGGCATTTTGATGCGTGCCAAATCAGAGGGGAAATATCCTTCAGTATTGCCGATCAACTGATAACGAGCAATCTGACCTTCTTGAGCAGCTTGGTCTGCCACTTTATCTGCCATGATTGACACGTCATCACGTTCCTGTTCGGCAATCATATTGACACGTTCCAGACAATGTTGAAGAGACACCTGATGAGGATTGTGAGCGTGCTCGCGATAGCGTTCCTGTAGTTGCCCGACATGCACGCCGCGTATAACCAATCTGGCACCGCTGTCGGCCAGAATTCGCATTGCTGTGCGGTAGATACCTGCCGACTGCCTGTGCATGCCTTTCATGCACTTCCAGTCGTCTTTGTATTGGAACATGCACTGACCGTGAAATTCAGCGTCACGAGGTACTCCGAATTTGTGATGCACCTGCTCCAGTAAGTTGTCTAAGCCGTTATCGATGACAGCTGCTTGAGCTGACGTGGCAAGCAGGCAGCCGACATAATACACGTCATATCCGTGCCGATTGGGTTCCTCATCGCATCGCTGCGTATGTGACTCATCGATATAGGCCAGAAGCATGCATTCTATGCTATCTCATTATTCATTTGGCTTCTGATTTTATCGTGTCAGTTGTTTTGATAGATATGGATGATGTGGTGAATAGGATTGATATATCGTTTGGATTATTGTTCATAGCTACCGGATTGGTTTTTGGCAAAGAGTGGTTGTTCCTCGAAGGAACAAAGGTCAATAAGTCGAACGCGGCATGGGCGGCCATGATTTGCGTCCTGCTTGGACTATGTATGCTGGGCGCGATAGTGCCTCAGCTGGGTCAGGAAAAGTACGGCGGGTCGAAAAATGTTTCGGAAGATGACGCATTATCCATTGATCTCAGGTCTCCTAATCATGATGGTAGAAATCAGCGGGAGTGCAAAGGGCTGGGTCGCTGAGGTGGTAATAACATATTTGCTTATCCAAGGTATGAGAGATTTGTGGTACCTGTGGCTGGAAAAGGATAATGAGGGACTCCGAAAGGATGCTTAATGGTAGGGGAGGAAGAACGGTATATCGATTCAATCGGCTTGTCGTATGTGGACGGATACCGATTATGCGCTTGAGGTTGGTGCGCGTATTGAGTGTGTGGTCGAACCAGCTGAAGATGAGTGGGGGTGTCATTGTTGACGTTCAAGAAAGCATGGCAGATACCAGGTAAATGATTTACCTACCTTCATATTTTGCGGTTTGGGCTGACACTAAAAGATGGGGGTGTGACTCACGGTTGCGCCCCCATCTTTTAGTACGTCGCTGTCAGTGCCTCTTGTTGTATGCGATTTTGTTGGTGTCAATGACGAAAGTCTTGCGGTCATTCTTGGCCATGACATCCAGGATAATACCGGCGATGATGAGCAGAAGACCAGCGATGACCAGCATCACCGCGCCGATCAGCGTGGGGAAGTGGGTGACCACGCCGGTCTTGGCGAATTCGAAGGTGACGGTGCCGCAGAGCACAATGCCAACGATGCCGATGATTAGGCCCAATCCGCCGAAGAAGGGGAGGGGCTTGTATTCGCGGATCATGCGGAAGATGGTGCTCATGACCTTGATGCCGTCACCTACGGTGTCCAGCTTGGACACTGAGCCTTCGGGGCGGTCACGGTACTGGATTGGCATCTCATAGAGTCGCAGGTTGTTGTTCAGCGAGTGGATTGTCATCTCGGTCTCGACCTCGAAGCCTCGCGAGAGTACGGGATAGGTCTTGACGAAGGTGAAGTTGAACGCGCGGTATCCGGTCATGATATCGGTGACGTGCGCACGGAACAGGTGGTTGATGGAGCCGCGCACGAGGCGGTTGCCGAAGTTGTGGAACGGGCGCTTGTTCTCCTGGAAGTATGTGGAGGAGAGGCGGTCTCCAATCACCATGTCGTAGCCGTCGAGCACCTTGGACACCATGGCGGGTGCCGCGTCGGCCGGGTAGGTGTCGTCGCCGTCGGCCATGACGTACAC
>JAIJJM010000453.1 GCA_022728415.1 Collinsella sp.
ATCATCGTGCCCGACGATGATTTGGAGGAGTCGGTCAAGGCTGGGCGCACCTTGGGCCGTCGTGGTGATGTGACTGCGATTTTCGCCGGCAACGACGAGACCGCCATCGCTGTGATCCGAGGTCTAAGGGAGGTTGGTCGCCGCGTGCCTGCTGACGTGAGCGTCGTAGGCTTTGACGACCGCAACTTCGGTGCCATGTGGAATCCGGCGCTGACCAGTTACACCCAGAACTTCCTGGACATGGGGGAGCGGTCCTTCCGGATGCTGTTCGAACAGATTCAGGCCAAGCGTGCCGGCGATGACGCGCCGCCCTCGCAGGTCGAAGTGGTGCAAGGCAAGCCGTGTCTGCGTGCCTCCGAACGCGCGTACGGCGACGGCGAAATCGCGTAGTCGATGGGGCGTGCGTATCAATCGATAGTGACTGTAGCGCATTCATATCGTGACGAGGAGTCTCCCATGCCGAACTGTAAGCGCTTACCTTAAATAGTTCATAATGTGATTTACGTCATACTAATAGATGTTCTGAATCATAGTGTTCTGCAAGGATTCCTTGCGGAAAATGGCTATTTATCAACAGTTTTCGAAAAGTCCGCATGATGGGCGACTGTGAGCACGCTTTATGGTAATCGCTTTCCGTAGTGTTATTGTTACAGTGTGACTTTTGAACAATCGGTAACTCTGAAGACTCAGCCCCAGACCTCGGGCACTATCTCAGCGGCAGACGCCGCGATGCAATCGGCCCGCGACGAACGCATCCCCGGCAAACTCATCTGCGCGATCGTGGCCGTCGGCTCACTCGCATTCTTCGGCATCCTGACCGAAACCGTGATGAATGTGCTGTTCCCGCAGCTGATGGGCGTGCTCCACATCAGCGAGGCCACCATCCAATGGCTCACCACCGGCTATCCGCTGGTCGTGTCGATTACTGTGCCGCTCAGCGCATGGCTGCGCCGTCGCTTCCGCCAGCGCAGCATCTTCCTGGCGGCAACGCGATGTTCTCCACGCTGCAGCAGTTCACGGGTGCGGCCGGCACCACTGTGGTGGGCTACCGTGATCTCCGTGTTCCAGTCCGGCTCGGGCAAGGTGGGTTCCGCCGGCTATGCCGCCGCCACCGTGACCGGCGCATAGATTGACTACGCGATCATGGCTGTGGTCATCGTTATCGTTATCGTGTTCGTCGCCATGCTCCACGCCCTGCGTAACCGGAAGTAGATGGTAAGTCGAGTGGCACCATGCTACCGCGCAACGGCTGGGCATGGAGTTTTGGCTAGGAATCGTTCGACAGGCGTTGGCGCGGCCGCTGAGAGCATTCGCGTCGAAAGGTTTGCCGGAGCTCGTTCGGCGTGGAATGGGCCGATTCACCGGTGATTGTTGGTCAAACAGCCAATGCTGACCCTTCTGCCAATGGTTAGCGAGGTTCCTATCATAAGCATTTCGGAGAGCGATCTCGAAAAAGGCGACATCCTTCACGAGGATTTGACCAAGGTCAACATTCCACTCGTATAAAGTAAGGCTGTAATCGCATCTTGGTGGCAAGCGTCAAGGTATGTACGGAATCGCGGGGCGGAAAGCCACTCCTCAATCCACTGCGGATTGGTAATAACGGATGATTGTAACGCATGAATCACGAGGCCCCCTTACCTCGTATTGCAATGCCCCGGTGACATGAAAAACGGCGGTCAACACGGGGCTTGTACATTAAGGATACAGGAAGGGTAGTTATAAGTTGCTGATATGCCGTGTTTTTTACGATAGTCATCGGCCTCTCCCATACGGCGGAACAGGAACTGACGGATGCCGAGATGCCGTGATTCGGCGGGAGAACCTGTACTGGCCCAGTCCTTCTGCTCGGTAGCGGTACCGCTACGCCGACTCTTCCCGACGCTCCAGTGCCGCCGATATCAGTGAATGCCCAGCCTGATGTCGGTAGAGTTAAGGCTATTGGCTTGGTCTCGACGGTGAGACTTCTCCAATGGCCAATATGCACTGTTGCAAAGGAGTATGCGGTATGCAACCAATCAAAGCCATTCAATACGGCTGCGGCAAAATGGCGAAGTACACGATTCGCTATATGCACGAGAAAGGCATTCAAATCGTCGGTGCCATCGACGTGAATCCGGAAGTCGTGGGCATGGATGCCGGTGTGTTTGCAGGCATCGGCCCCATCAATGTGCCGATTCGCGCCGATGCCGAGGCTGTACTCAACGAGTGCGACGCGGATATCGCGGTAGTCACGCTATTCAGCTTCGAGAACGAAATCGCCACCATGTGCGAGCAGTGCTTGGCCCGCGGCATCAGCGTGATCACCACCTGCGAGGAATGCATCTACCCGTGGACCACCGATCCGGCCACCACGAACCGTCTCAACATCATCGCCAAGGAAGCCGGTGCCACCATGGTCGGCTCCGGCATGCAGGACATCTACTGGGTGAACATGGTCTCCACCGTCGCCGCCGGATGCCACAGCATCAAGAAGATCACTGGTGCGGTGAGCTACAACGTCGAGGATTACGGCCTGGCTTTGGCCAAAGCGCACGGCTGCGGTCTGACCGCCGAGGAGTTCGAGGCCGAGCTTGCGCATCCCGAAACCGTGGTGCCCTCGTATGTATGGAATTCCAATGAAGCGCTGGCCCAGAAGCTTGGGCTAACCATCGCATC
>JAIJJM010000454.1 GCA_022728415.1 Collinsella sp.
GTCCCAATGCGCTCCACTGCGACCAGGCGCTCACCTGTATTGCCGGCGGCAAGCACGTCATCGTCGAGAAGCCCTTCTGTGCCACCGAAGCGCAGGCGCTGGAAGTCTTCCGCGCTGCCGAGGCAGCAGGTGTCGTGGCCCTCGAGGCCATGCGTCCCCTCCACGATCCCGCCTTCCACGCCATCGAGGACGCCCTGGGCGAGATCGCCCCCATCCGCCGAGCCTCATTGCGCTTTGGCAAATATTCCTCGCGCTACAACGAGATTCTCGCTGGACGCGCCACCAATATCTTCGACTGCAATATGGCGTCGGGTTCCCTCATGGACATTGGCGTCTACACCGTCGAGCCCATGGTCGAGATTTTCGGCATGCCCTCCGGCCTTACGAGCATGACTACTCTGCTCGACCCCACCACGCGACAGCTCACGAACGGCCCCATCGACGGCTGCGGTTCCATCCTCGCCAGCTACGGCGGTGGCCGTATCTCCGTCGAGCTCGCGCACTCCAAAATTACGAATGACCTGCTGCCCTCGCAGATCGAAGGCGAACGTGGCACTATCCAGATCGACCATCTGTCCACGCCCCGCAACGTCCGCATCGATTATCGCGGCGACGTCGTACGCGGCTCGGCGACCGAGGCACCGCGCGAGCAAGGCGGCAACGGCCGTGTGCTCGACCTGCCCAAATCGAGCAACACGATGGAATACGAACTCACAGACTTTATCACCGCCATCGGCGGCATCGATAACGTAAAGGAAGAGATTTGGGAGACACCGGCGGGACGCCACGAGCTTGGCCACTACCGCGATGTCACGCTCGTGTCGCTGCGTATCATGGATGCCGTGCGTCAGCAGGCGGGCATCGCCTTCCCCGCCGACTCTAACAAGCAGGCATAGCGATGGGTTTTTTCGACAAGCTTTTCTCGGGCGTCACCGGCGGCAGTCGAGAACCTCAAAAGCCCTCTGGCGTCGAGCTCGAGCTGCGCCGCAGACTTACTGTGTTCGCAAGCGACGAGGCCACTCAAGACACTCCCCTGCGCTATTTCCTGCGCTGGGCGGGACAAGTCCAGGGCGTTGGTTTTCGCTTTACCAACACCAACCTCGCGCAGGCACGCGCACTCACCGGATGGGTACGCAATATGGAAGACGGCTCGGTTGAGATGGAGATACAGGGAGCTCCGGCGAACGTCCTATCTCATCTCGAGGCGCTTCATGCCTCCTACGAGCGCATGGGGACACGTTTTCGCCTCGTAGACGCCCAGGCCCGAGCCCCACTTGCCAATGAAGATGGTTTCAGTCCTCGTTATTAGTATTGTGTGCTAAATACGGTATCATTTACCTACGACCGTTGATAGAAAAGAGGCGAGGCGCATGGCGGTGCAAAGAAGGAATACCAGGCAGCGAAAGCTGGTTCTTGACGCCGTGCGCCAAAGCTATAACCATCCCACCGCCGACGAAATCTACAACGTCGTGCGCGCACAGGATGACAAGATCAGCCGCGGCACGGTCTACCGCAACCTCAACCTCTTGGCCGACGCCGGCGAGATTCTCTCCATCAAGACGCCGGGCGGCAGCCGCTTCGATCGCACGATTGATCCGCATGCGCATATCATCTGCGCCTCGTGCAGCCGCGTCATCGACGTACCACTTCCCTTCGATGCCCAGCTCAACGCCAAGGCGTCCGAGCAAATCGGCTGGCACGTCACGTCGCACTACACCATCTTCGAGGGTCTCTGCCCCGACTGCCGGTAGATGTTTGGGACATGCCTTAAAAAACACCTTTCCGCACTCTGCAGCAAAAGGTAGATTTCTAGGCATGTCCCAAATATCTACTCGGCGAGCAGGCGACGGAGTTCTTCTTCGACCGTGCGCACGTAGCGGACGCGGTCGTTGACGCCGCGCATGGTGGGGTTGCAGCTCTCCATCAGATAGGGATGGCCCACGACGTTGAGCATGTCGCGATCGTTTTCATTGTCGCCAAACGCCATCATCTCATCGGGCGAAATCCCCAGGGCACGACCGTAATCGGCAAGCGCGGAGCCCTTGCCCGAACCGAAACCGATCAAGTCCGTCCATGCGGTTCCCGACGTCATCACGTCGACACGGTCGCTAAAGAGGCGCTCGAAATACTCCCGGGCCGCCGGATAATCCACCTTGGGCGTCTGGAAGCCAATCTTAATGACATCCTCGTCGATGTCCTCGGGACGGTCGACCACCGCCACATCGCAGTGGACCTCATGGCGCAAATGGTCGACGAACGCATCGTTGCCGCTCATGGCGTAGAGGTGCCCCTCACACGAAAGGGTCACGTCGGCATGGGGATACGCAACCACGGCATTCGCGATAACCATAGCAAGGCCACGCTCCATGGAACGCTTGACAACGGCACGCCCCTCGCTCATCACCAGGGTTCCGTTTTCGCATACATAGGCGAGCTCATCGGCCACCGGGGCAAACAGGTAGCGCAAGCTCGCATATTGACGGCCACTCGCCGGCATAAACACGATACCGCGACGATGCAGCTCATCGATAAGCTCAAATGCCTCGGAACGCAGCTCGCGCTCCCCCGGATGCAGCAAAGTGCCGTCCAAATCGCATGCAATCAGCTTGATTCCCTCAAGACCCATATGCTTCCCCAAAGCCTCCTATCAAC
>JAIJJM010000455.1 GCA_022728415.1 Collinsella sp.
ACATCGTCATCCAGCGCGAGGACGGCATACCCCATGGCGGCAAATCTCGTCATGTGATGCCAGCCGCGCACAGGCCGATCGATGTCGTGGAACATCAGGCACAGCGGCACGCACTCAGATACTCGGGCACGACCAGCAGGCTCAATCAAACGGCCGTGCACAACATACCCGCCGAGCTCAAAGGAAACCTCGGAGTAGCGCGCGCACGGATTGGCAAAATCAATCGCCGTAATAGCTAGGCCTTGAATCTCAAGATTCGAAGCGCATGTCTCTAAATCAGAAACATCTGCTTGGACATCACCGTGCCAGTCCCGATATTCTGCGAGCCTTGACGAAACCGTTCCAGGAATTCCCACGAGCCCGGGGACTATCAGCTCGTCAACATTGCTCTCGCACTTAGACATGAGCCTCCCCTCCCTCACAGAAAAACGGAATGATCAGATCGTCAAAATCCTGAATCTCCTCGTGGCCAAAGCCTTCAAAGAACTCATGACGCTTGTCACAGGACAGACTGTTGTACACCGCAAACTGCGTTGCCGGCGGACAGACGATATCGGCCGTGCCCGTGCCAAACAGTACGGGGCACTTGACCATGGGGGCAAAATTCTTGGAATCGAAGTACGCCAGCTTGGCATAGGCTTCCTCGATACAAGTCGAGTCCTCGTCAAACCAACGCGACCAATACCGCAGACCCTCGTAGGCAATATCGTCGGCGTCCAGATCCCAAACCAGGCGGAAGTCCGATAAGAAGGGATAGAGGATGGCCGCGCGGTCAACCAAATCGCTATTGAGCGCGCAGGTCGCAATACCCAAACCGCCGCCCTGCGATGCGCCGTTCACAAAAACGCGGGCAAGATCGATGCCCTCGAGCTCGCGAACGATACGGCACAGAATGCGGATATCCTGATGTAGGCGGACATAGTAGAGGTTGGCCGGGTCGCCGTCGATACCGGCGACGATATGGCCCGCGACCGTCGTGCCCTCAAATCCGCCAATATCCTCGGAGGGGCCTCCTTGTCCAGGACAATCGAGCGCGATGAGCGCCATGCCCATACCCGCAAACGACGCCTGCTCAAACCAGCTGCGGCTCGCACCCGGATATCCATGGAACTGAAGCACCAGCGGCATGGGCTCCTCCGAGACCGGCTTGAGGTACTTGGCATGCAGGTGTGCACCACACATGCCGGTATACCAGAGGTCGAAAAACCGACAGGTCGCGGAATCCGCAACCGGAGCCGCCTCAATCGCGTAGTCGAGCTCGATGGCGTCGGCCTCGGCCATGCGGTCCTTCCAAAAGAGATCGAAATCCGATGGACGGGGCATAGCGCCTCGATATTCACCAAATTGCCGTTGTAGCTCCTGAGCACTTGGCATGGCTCGTGAACCCAACCTTTCGAAATCGCAACGGAGGTGCGCCCGGTATGGGAGCCGGGCGCACGGGAGGGAAAGCGAGGCTACTCGCCGAGCTTGGGATGCAGCAGCGACGGCGCAGCGCCGAGCAGCATCTTGGTGTAGGGGTCCTGAGGGTGCTGGAAGACCTGCTTGGCCTCGCCCTGCTCGACGATCTTGCCGCCATTCATAACGATGATGTCGTCAGAGATATAGCGGACCGTCTGGATGTCATGGCTGATGAACACCATGGCCAGGCCGAGCTCCTTCTTAAGGTCGGTCAGCAGGTTCAGAATCTGCGCGCGGACCGAAACGTCCAGAGCCGAGGTGGGCTCGTCGGCGATGATGGCATCGGGGTTCAGCGACAGGGCACGGGCAATTGCGACGCGCTGGCGCTGGCCACCCGAAAGCTGGCCGGGAAGAACCTCGGCGGCGGAGCTGGGCAGACCGGTGAGCTCCAAGAGCTCCTTGACGCGCTTCTCCTGCTCGGCCTCGGTACCCAGGTTGTGGACGCGCATGGGGTCGAGCAGTTGCTCGCGAACGACCATGCGGGGGTTGAGCGCCGTGGCCGGGTTCTGGAACACGACCGAGATGACGCGACCCATGTGGCGACGGTCCTCGGCGGTACGTTTGGTAACATCTTTGCCCTTAAAGTAGACCTTGCCGCTCGTGGGGGCCTGCAAGCCGCACATGACGTTGGCGGTGGTGGACTTTCCGCAACCGGACTCGCCGACGATGCCGATCGTCTGGCCGGGCATGAGCTTAATCGTTACACCCTGGACGGCGTGAACCAGGTTGGGGTGGAGAATCGAGCCGGTACGGGTCCTAAAGGTGACGTGGACGTCATCAAGGAAGATGATCGGCTCGACGCCGTTGACTGCGGTCTCGCTCATCTACATCACCTCCGCGTGAGGGGTCAAACCATTTGCCTTGAGCACCTCGTCGGGGAGCTCGGAATAGAAGTGCTCGGTGCCGGGCACGCGCTTGAAGACCGGACGGGTGTCCAGGCCAATGCGAGGATGGCTCGAGCGGGGCGCGAAACGATCGCCCTTGGGAAAATCGCGCGGGCTCGGAACGGCGCCGGGCACCTGGTGCAGGCGGCCCGAACCGCTCTCGATGGACAGGACGGAACCCAGAAGGCCGCGGGTGTACTCGTGAATCGGGTTGGTGAGCAGCTCCTTGGTGGGCGCCTGCTCGATAACCTGGCCGGCGTACATAACCGTGATGTTGTGGGCGACCTCGGCGACCAGCGCCAGGTCG
>JAIJJM010000456.1 GCA_022728415.1 Collinsella sp.
GGTGCATTATTCTGGCTCTCTCCTGGGAGGCCGAGCTTGATATTTCTTGGCTCCCCTCTCTGAGAGGGGAGCCAAGAATAAGTGCCGTTTACGTATTGAGAAGTGCCGTTTACGCCATTAAGGTCGATTGCCCTGACCGGATGTGGTAGCAAATTATGCGCTCGAAATGACAGGATAGGTGCGTGGGCAGGTGCGCCAGTCGTGAATTTGCGACTCTATAGCCATCGGCATCAAGGATGTGTCGGCGGTGACCCAAAGGTGAGCCAGCCGGGCACATTCAACAGTGGCACAGCGATGCAAGGGCAGTATCGTGAGCCGCTGATCGAATCGATAACGATATCAGATTCGAATGCCGCGACTTCGCCGGTCGTACCTTCGAATACTTCTCCGAAGACGGCTACCTGTTCGGCGTGATGGCCTCCCAGCAGGTCGCTGGCGCTCAGGCCAAGGCCTGAGGTGTGTCTCCGATAACTGAATAGCTAAATAGAATGGACGGCCTGCTGAGTGCTACTCAACAGGCCGTCCATTGTGTATCTGAATGCGAAAAGTCATTATATGGAACGGAATATATCGATACTGTGCATTGTGCCGATTACTGATTCCGACGCAAGTATTCGCGCAGGAAGGGCACGGCAAAATCGACTTCGCCTCGTTCTGTTTCGCGGATAACGAAGGCGTCAAGGAGGCGTTTGCGGTAGGTGGCGGCATAGTTAGGCGTTTTGCCCATGCGCTGTGCAACATTCACGGTGGGAGAGGGACCATCTGACGCTGCCATGGCTTCGAGATACTCACGGTCGTTTTTGGATAAGCCTTGCAACTCCGGGATGCACACGGCGTTATCAAGGTCAATACGTGCTTCCTCGATACCTGCCGTAACATCAGCGTCGATGATGGTATCCGAGTCCCGCATGTCTGCGGCATCCCAGATATGGTAGCCAACCAGTTGAATCATATAGGGGTATCCGGCTGTCACATTGGCTGCAGTGCTTAATTGAGCGTCGGTGATGGACATGCCGGAGGCGCGGAATGTTGTGGCGAAAGCATCGCGCACTTCATCAAGAGGAATATCTGTGAGCATGTTCGTTTTCGCGCGACGTAGGAACGTGATGACTTCGTCATTGAACAAATCAGAAATCATCTGTGGGAGACCGGCGAACACGATGGCGATATTGCGTCGTTCCCTGATTTGATGCTGTATGGCAGTGGCGATGGCAATCATGTCGGATCGCTCAGCCGCTTGAGTCTCATCAATGGTGATAAGCAACCCAGCATGGCGCTTCTCAAGCGCATCCAACCGTCCGGCAATGGCGCTTCTCAACGTTTCGGGCATACGCTTCGGGGATAGTTCGGCTTCTCCGAGGCCGATGCCCGCTCCAGCAAAAGTCAACGATGGTCGGATAGTGAGGTGGTCAAGGGCCCCTCGCCCGGTTCGTAAGGCATCAACAAGGCGTTCGCATAGTCCGGCAGAGGCCGTTTCTTCGATGACATCCCATCTGCGCGCTTTGGCCCGGTCTCCGAACATAGTGAGCATCACGGTTTTTCCGGTTCCACGAGCGCCGGTGACGAGCATAATGCGCCCTGGGGCACCGACTCCGTTATCGAGACCTTTCTCGAAATCGCGGATAACTTTGCCTCGGCCGATGAGCAGGGGCGGTTCCCCTCCTGCCGTTGGCTTGAATGGGTTTTCCTTTGCCTTCATGTGGACCGCCTCCTCGCTGAATCAACCTAAAATAAAAATTATCAAAAGTATCAAAAAAATAAAAATTATCAAAAGTTGGGTTGAGCCGACTGAAGAAAACAGCCGTGGCGACAATGATTCTGCCGCAATCCGCGGTGACAACAACTGACGCGGACCTTCTTGGCAGAATCGTTGTTTGTCCCGCTTCGCCAATCAACGTCGCTCAAGTTCGGTGCGCAGACCGGCTACCGTAGCGGTCAGCTCACGCACTTCCTCGCGCAATAGGTCGATTTCGGGATTGGCTGATGTTGCAATAGCCTCTTGCGCGGCTTCCTTGGCCACTTCCTTCTCCCGAGCGTCCTCGCGCCGATCCGTCTCCAGATTGACCTGATCCACGATCCACGAGGCCAGCGTGGCCGTCACAATACCGATCAACGCGATGCCGGTGAACATCAGCACCACCGCAATGATTTTGCCTTGGAAGGTGACCGGCGAGAAGTCGCCATATCCCACGGTGGTCACGGTCACGAACGCCCACCACAACGCCGTGCCGAAGTCGGTGATCGTGGATCCGGACGCCCCGCGCTCCACGGAATACACGGCCAGCGCGCCCACGTACATGAGCATTCCCACCGCGCCGACCGCGTATACGGTGATGCGCCCGCGCACCGCCATGCCGGAGGTGCGGTTCAGCACGTGCAGCACGGTCAGCAAACGCAACAGTCGCAAGGGCCGGAGCATCGGCAGCGCGATGGTCAGCAGCGTGAACAGGTTGTGCTTGAACCACCGCCAGCGATCGTCGGCCAACCACAGCGAGACCACATAATCGACGACGAACACCACCCAGATCACGTTGATGACGGTTTCACACAGCGCGATATGCGTGCGGGAGAGAATTTCCCACGAATACACCACCAGAAACACCACGGACAGCACCATCAGCGGCCAGTCCGTCCACTTCTTCCA
>JAIJJM010000457.1 GCA_022728415.1 Collinsella sp.
TGAGTCATATGGAGACAACAAAAACTTGAAACCAAGTACAGCGAGAACTTTTAAAAAACAACAAATAATCCATCACAGATTAATACTCCAGTATGACGATTAACATATTGAACTTTGGAATCGATTACGATTCGTAGGCAGCGTGGTACCGACTTTTCAGCTGTCGCAGCACCTCCGCCAGCTCGGTGTCATGGTGCAGCTGGACATACACGACCCCGGTGGCCGACGATGAATTCAGAGGTTCGGAGAAACAGGTGCCGACGGGCGCGAGATCGGCGGAGATGAAACCGTCGACCGATGAAAGCTCGTCGATCGTGCTGATGTCCACGAGTCTTCCGGTCTGGACGGGAAGATCGATATTGGCGACGATTCCCGGAATCGATTCCGATGCCTCGCAATCATATTCACGATTCAGCGATGCCGCGGTGAAGGCATCCCATATATCGACCCCATATTTCAACAGGATCGATTTGGGGATGCCGCCTCCGGCCGGACGGCAGGATATCTCCCCCACCGTGAAGCCGCTTCCGGTCCAGAAGGCCTCCATATGCGTAACACCGTCCTTGAGCCCAAGGGCTTTGATGACTTGGGGATAAATCGCGCTGATCGCGGTGCAACGTTCGTCCGTTGTGTCGACCATGATCGACCCTCCCCAAGTACCGGTGCATTCCAGCAGGGGAGAGAAATATCTCTGCAGGACGGAAAAGACGACCCGGCCATTGCGGATAATGGCGTCACAGTGGTATTCGCCCTTCATCGCTATATATTCCTCGACAATAATCTGGTAGCGGTTGCGCCTGAACCATTCCGCCTCCGGTCCTCCAAGGAACGAAAGCGCCTCCTCGCGATTGCCGATCGTGTAGGTATGCATCGATCCTGAACCAATGACGGGCTTGACGACCACAGGCCATCCGATGTCGTCACCGCATTCGACAAGACGCCCGATATCCGAAATGGTCAGCGACCGAGCGACCGCTATCCCTGCCGAGCGCAGTCTGCTCTTCATGACGCTTTTGTTCGAGAATCCCCAAGCCACGTCGAATCCGGTTCCGGGAAGATTGAAGTAGCTTCGCAGATAGCCTCCGACGGGGAGGCTTCTTTCGCTGGGAGACACCACCGCGGTGATGGGACTGGAGGAATCCAGCTTCCTCGCGACGTCCAGTACCTCCGTCACATCCGCTATGTCATGCACGTAATGCAGATTCGCATCGTGCGGATACAGCGGAGTGTACTTACGTTCCGTGATAACGTCCACGCGGTCTCCAGGCACGAATTTGACCAAATGGCAGTAGGCGTCGGTTTTACCTGAATTGAGCAGAATCACATGTTCACTCATTGTCATTCCTTTCGTATGCAACATTTTCCACCAAGCCGAGCATACGTTCCCGTTCCCGCTCGTTTCCGCCCCGGACGACCGCCCCGCCGACATAGTCGGCCGCATCCGTGGGATTGTTCGACTGTCCCGAATCCCATAGGTCCAACAGCCATTCGTCCGAGTCCGATGGCTTGCGGAGCCGGTTCCCGCCCGTTCTGACCAGCCATCCGGTCTTCTTGCCGTCGTCCACACTGGGAACGACCGACGCGGGAAGCCCCAACTCCAATCTCACGAACTGTTCGGAGATGTCGAAGCCGTACGCGGATTGGATTGATTGTTTGATGAGTCCACCGCCGACCCTCGCCGCGACCTCCCCGCATCGCGCGTGCCCCGAGGCGTCGTCTATGAATTCGAAATGCAGCACGTGGACGCCGCCGTCTTCGGGCAGCCCCTTCGCGAAGCGTCCCACTAAATCGATGATTTCCAAGCGTTTCGGGGAGGCGTTGTCCAGCATCACGGATCCGTAGTTCTCCTCCTTAAACATGCATGGCTTATGAATGTAGCGGCTGACGGACGTGAACACCGGAATCCGGTCCTGGAGCAGCACATCCGCGTGATAGACATCTCCGGGCAGGTACTCCTCCACGAGGAGCATGTTCCCGTCGATCTCCTCACGGATGCCGCGATCCTGAAGCAGCCGGTCCACGTCATCGATGGTCTCCACGATGTGAACCCCGAACGCGCCGGCTCCATTGCGCGGCTTCACCACGGACGACCCATGCTCTTCGACGAACGCTCCCAGGTCTTTCCCGGAACCGACTAGGGCGAAGTCGGTGCTGGGAAGCGACGCCGCGGAGAACAACGACTTCATGCTGTACTTGTCACGAAATCCCTCCGCGAGAGGGAGCTTCATGCCCGGTACCGCGTACTGCGACCGGACGGCCGCCACCCGTTCCACATCGTCTTCGGAATTGCAGATGATGCGGTCGCATCCCGAACAAGCGATGGACGACAAGGCCTTCCCGAACTCGTCGCTGTAGTATCGGTTCACCAGCACGAGATCGCAGAAGCCCTCATTCGCTTCAGCAGCCTTCGATCCCTTCTCGCTGACGAGGAACAGCCGGCAGCCCGGTATCAATTCCCTCACCCATTTGGCGTACTGCGAGCCGGACGACGGACGTTGGCATATGACTATCTTCAAGATTCCTCCCTTGCTGTTTGGATACGAGATCCGCAGAAGCCCCGCGGATCGAATCGCTGCTTTTGGCCGCTACTTCGAACGCGTGCGTACCGCCAGCCTTGCGATGGGCCCGTAGGACAGTCC
>JAIJJM010000458.1 GCA_022728415.1 Collinsella sp.
TTGCCCATCGCGGTCGGCTCGGGCAGCGCAATCGGCTGGTTGCCCTCGTCGGTAATGCTCGGCACGCAATTGAGCACCTCGTTGAGACGCGACGCACTGGCGCTCGCCTTGGTAAAGACCACGACCAGGTTGGCGACATACACGATGGAGGTCAGGGTCTGCGTCATGTAGTTGACAAACGCCATGACCTGGCCCTGCGTGAGCTCGCCCACGTTGACCTGGACGCCGCCCACCCACAGGATGGCGCACACGCCCAGGTTCATCACCAAAAACGTGACGGGGTTGAGAATCGACGAGAGCTTGCCCACCGCGATTGCGACCCGCGCCTGGTCATCGGCCGCCTGGGCAAAACGCCCACGCTCGTGACCCTCGCGCACAAATGCCCGGACCACGCGGGCGCCCGAAAGTCCCTCGCGGCAAATAAGCGCGATGCGATCGAGCTTTACCTGCAGCTGTTTGTAGTACGGGATGCAGCGCGCCATGACAAACCAAAACACAAGGCCGATGGCGGGCGTGCAAATCAAAAAGATCATGCCGAGCTTAAGGTCGATGGCAAGGGCCGCGACCATGGAGCCCACCGCCAGGAAAGGCCAGCGGATGAGCATACGTACGCCCAGCGCCACGGCAAGCTGCACCTGGTTGACGTCGTTGGTAATGCGCGTGATGAGCGACGGCGTGCCAAAGCGATCGAGCTCAGCATAGCTCAGCTTGTTGATGTGCTTGTAGAGAGCGCCGCGAATGTCAGTGCCCATGCCCTGCGAGGTGAGCGCCGCCATCTTTTGGCAGACGAGCGTAAACGAGATGCCGATAACGGCCATGGCGGCGAGCACCATGCCGTAGTGGACGACGGCACTCACGTCGTGCGCACCGATACCTTTATCGATCATCTGGGCAATCACCAGCGGCGTAAGCAGGTCGAAGATCACTTCGATCAGCTTGCACGCAGGACCAATCACCATATACCGGCGATACTTACCACCAAAACGCCTAAGCAGCTCAATCATAAAAAGGCGCTCCCTATCATCATCTCTCTTCAATCTGATTCATGATAGTACGGAGAACCCTGGAGATGCGTAAGCAACTCGTTACAGAAGAATCTTGGATGGCAGTAAAAACCGCCTATGTTTAGGCGCGGTCAGCGAGCGCTACCCAGAGCGAACAAGTTGGCATGAAAAAGGCAAGGCATAGACCTTCTGGTCATGCCTTGCCTTTTGAATGAAAAATTGCCGCTTTGGATGGCGCGCAGCGTCGAGCATTGCGCGGTTTGGTAAAACCGCGCAAAAAGAAAGCCCGTGCGCTCGATGGATTCGGATGCCCGACAGAGGCTCCTTATGGCTGCTTCCTTCCGGACCTGACCAGATTCGGAACATGTCGTCATCCGAACCCATCGAACGCGCTAAGCGCTCGATATATATTACCCGCTCCCGCCCTCCACGGCAAGGCAGCTAATTTAGGGCGGGACTATTTTGGCTATTTGGGCAATCAGATCGACAAGCAGTCAAATAAGCCCCATCCAAATTAGACTGGTCTGACGCCGTGCCACGAAAAGGGCCTATCTACTACGTTTAGGCCGCAGGGGTCAACCATAGCCAGCTTTTTCGAAAACCGGCAAGCTTTCTACCTGCGGTTTTAATTTCGCAAAATTCGGGATGATCGAGGGTACTCGGTTAAACGTAGTAGATGGCCGCATTTCGTGGCGGACGGTCCGACCCAAGGCACAAGGCGGCCAGCCTCGGATAGCCATTCTCGAAGTTGCGGTGGAATAGTTCCTGTTTTTGCTGTCTGAGCCGCCAAACAGGAACTATTTCACCGCAACTTATCGAGGGGATGGATTTTAGATGCGGCCGAGGTCGTAGGCTTGGGCGGTGGCTTCACCGGCGCAGATGAGGTTGGTTGTGGCTTCCTGGGGATCGAGCGCCAGCTCAAGGCCCATGGGCTTGCGGCAGACCGGCAGCACCAAGTCGATGCCCCGCCCATACACCGCATCCAGGTTGTCAGCGCGACCGCCCACGACGGCAACAACCGGCTTGCCATAGCGCTTGGCACGGCGGGCCACGCCCACCGGCGCCTTGCCGGCAGCGGATTGCTCGTCCATATTGCCCTCGCCCGTTATGACCAGGTCGACATCGCGCACGTGCCCGTCAAACCCAATCAGATCAAGCACCGTCTCCACGCCCGAGCGTAGCTCCGCACCGAGCGCCAGCAGCGCGGCGCCCAGACCGCCAGCGGCACCGGCGCCGGGCACGCCGAGCACCGAGCCAAACGTCCGCGCGCCCTCGGGCACGCGCGGTAACCCCTGAGCCCGTGCCTCGGCAATCGCCGTATCGAGCAGGCGACCGTAACCGACCATCCAGCCGTCGTGCCTGCCCAGCGCTTCGACATCGCCCGTCGGCAGGCCCTTTTGCCCGCCAAACACCGCCAGTGCCCCGCGACGCCCCACGAGCGGATTCTCGACATCCGAAAGCACAACGATACGAGCGCCATCCAAAGCCTGCAGCGCTGGCGCCAAATCAACGCTCGCCACCTGCTCAAGGCCCGCAAGACCGGGAGCGATATTGCAGCCACACTCATCGACCAGGCGGGCGCCCAGCGCCTGCAGCATACCGGCGCCACCGTCGTTGGTGGCACTGCCGCC
>JAIJJM010000459.1 GCA_022728415.1 Collinsella sp.
ATCGTGCCGGTTGGTGCTGCGGCGGTGGATCCCGATGAGGCCCTGCGCGAGGACATTCGCACCGCGCTCGAGGAGGGGGAGCCTGCCTCTGCGGTGGCAAAGCGCCTGTCGCAGAAGTATTCGCGCCGCAAGCGCGATGTCTATGCCATGGTGCTCGATATGCAATAGATGGAGGATATCCAGCCCTTGCGTTAGAATCATCCCCTGTATGCAACGTTTTTCTGGAGGACAGACCCTATGGATCAAACCAAGCCTTCGTTTTTTATCACGACGCCTATCTACTACGTCAACGCCGATCCGCATCTGGGCACGGCTTATTCCACCATCATTGCCGACGTCCAGGCTCGCTATCGCCGCTCTGCCGGCTATAACGTCAAGTTCCTGACCGGTATGGACGAGCATGGCGAGAAGGTCGCCGAGGCCGCCGCCAAGCACGGTATGACACCGCAGGAGTGGACCGACAGCCAGGCTCCGCACTTCAAGGAGCTTTGGAGCAAGCTCGAGATCTCCAACGACGACTTCATTCGTACCACCGAGCCGCGCCAGCATCATGCGGTGCAGTATCTGTGGGAGCGCATGAAGGAGTCCGGCTACCTGTATAAGGGCAGCTATGACGGCTGGTACTGCGTGCCCGACGAGACCTACTTTACCGATACGCAGGTCCAGAAGGGTGACGAAGAGTACGGCAGCGTCGGCCAGCACCTGTGCCCTGATTGCCACCGTCCGCTCGAGCGCGTGCAGGAGGAGTCCTACTTCTTTAAGCTTTCCGCCTTCCAGGACAAGCTGCTCAAGCTCTATGACGAGCACCCCGATTTTGTTGAGCCCGCGTTCCGCATGAACGAGGTGCGCAGCTTTGTCGAAGGCGGCCTCAACGATCTTTCTGTGAGCCGTACGAGCTTTGACTGGGGTATTCAGGTCCCGTTCGACGAGGGCCATGTGACCTACGTGTGGTTCGACGCGCTGCTCAACTATATGACCGCTGTCGGTTACGGCGTCGAAACCGACGAGGCCCGTGCCGAGCTGGCCTATCGCTGGCCCGCGCAGTTCCATATTGTGGGTAAGGATATTATCCGCTTCCACTGCGTCATTTGGCCCGCCATGCTCATGGCCGTCGGCGAGGCCCTGCCCGAGCACGTCTTTGCCCACGGCTTCCTGACCGTGCGCAATGCCGAGACCGGCAAGGCCGAGAAGATGTCCAAGAGCCGCGGCAACGCCATCGCTCCTCAGGATGTTATCGACATGCTGGGTGTCGAGGGCTATCGCTACTACTTCATGACCGACGTCGTTCCCGGCACCGACGGCGCCATCAGCTTCGAGCGCATGGAGCAGGTCTACAACGCTGACTTGGCCAACAGCTGGGGCAACCTTATCTCGCGCTCGCTCAACATGAGCGGCAAGTACTTTGACGGTTGCGCTCCGGCTAAGCCGGCGTCTGCCGACGCGTTCGGCAACCCGCTGGCAAAGATCGCCGACGGCCTGGTCGAGCGCTATATGGCTAAGATGGACGTGCTCGATTACGGCGGAGCCAAGGATGAGGTCATGGAGCTCATCCACGCCGCCAACCACTACATCGAGGATTCCGAGCCCTGGGCACTTGCCAAGGACGAGGCCAAGGCTGACGAGCTGGCGTTTGTAATCTACAACCTGCTCGAGGCCATCCGCATTGCCGCCCACCTGCTGATGCCGCTCATGCCCCAGACTTCTGCCGAGGCCCTGCGCCGCCTGTCCTGCGAGGACGAGGCCACGAGCGACGACCTCAAGGGCATCTGCACTTGGGGCCAGCTTGCCGGCGGACGTCCCGTCGAGAAGGGTGACCCGCTGTTCCCGCGTCTGGCGTAAAGACCGCGCGAGTGCCATATCGGCAATTTGCTGTTTAGATGTAAGGGCATGGCCGCAACGGTCCATGCCCTTTTGCTTTACGATGCAGCCACCATGTTAAGGAGGCAATCATGACAACTTCGCCTTTGGCAAACCCCACGGCAACTAGGGAGCTGCTGGAGGAGTTTGGCCTTGCGACCAAGCATCGCCTGGGCCAGAACTTCCTGATCGACAACCATGTGATCGAACGTATCTGTGAGCTTGCTGAGCTTGCAGGCGATGAGCGCGTGCTCGAGGTTGGCCCGGGCGTTGGCACGCTGACGTTGGCCCTGCTGCAAGAGGCGGCGTGCGTCACGTCGATCGAGGCCGACCCCGAGCTCGAGCCGGTGCTCGATGCTCACGCTGCCGACTATGCCAACTTCCGCTTTATCATGGGTGACGCGCTCAAGGTGACGCCGGAGCAGATTGAGCAGACGGCCGGCGGCGAGCCCACAGTGTTTGTCGCGAATCTGCCCTATAACGTTGCGGCGACGATCATCCTGCAGTTCTTCCAGACGATGCCCGCGCTCAAACGCGCCGTGGTTATGGTGCAAAAGGAAGTCGCCGACCGTATTGCCGCGACTCCTGGCAACAAAACCTATGGCGGCTACACGGCCAAGCTGGGCCTGTATGCGCAGGTGACGGGTCGCTTTGAGGTACCGCCGCGCTGCTTTATGCCGGCGCCGCACGTGGACTCTGCTGTGGTGCGCATCGATCGCGTTGACGGCGTGGTACCCGAGGGCCTCGACCGCGAGTTTGTGGCT
>JAIJJM010000460.1 GCA_022728415.1 Collinsella sp.
CCGGACGGTCTGCCGCCGGTGGAGTGGCTGACGTATGGCAGCGGTTATCTTGCGGGGATGAAGCTGGGCGGAACACCGCTGGTCGAGTACACGCGGGACAGGCTGCACCGTGAGACGGCCCGCAGCTTCGGCGGGGAGGCATATGAACTTGCCACCGCCTGGAATACCAGCGGCCAGCTCCGGAGCAGGCACCTGAACCTTCCGCAGCTTGACCGTGACTACGACTGGAACGACAACGGACAGCTAATCCGCATCAGCGGCCCGCAGGAGAGCCGGGAGTACCGTTACAGCGACACGGGAAGGCTGACGGGCGTCCACACCACGGCGGCGAACCTGGATATCGATATCCCGTATGCGACGGACCCGGCAGGAAACCGGCTGCCGGACCCGGAACTGCACCCGGACAGCACGCTCACGGCATGGCCGGATAACCGCATCGCGGAAGATGCGCACTATGTCTACCGCCACGATGAATACGGCAGGCTGGCGGAGAAGACGGACCGCATCCCGGAAGGGGTGATACGGATGCACGACGAGCGGACCCACCACTACCACTACGACAGCCAGCACCGCCTGGTGTTCTACACGCGGATACAGCACGGCGAACCACAGGTGGAGAGCCGGTACCTCTATGACCCGCTGGGCCGCCGGACGGGAAAACGGGTATGGCGGCGGGAGCGTGACCTGACGGGGTGGATGTCGCTGTCGCGTAAACCGGAGGTGACATGGTACGGGTGGGACGGTGACAGGCTGACGACGATACAGACCGGCACCACGCGTATCCAGACGGTATACCAGCCGGGGAGCTTCACGCCGCTCCTGAGAATCGAAACAGAGAATGGCGAACAGGCGAAGGCGCGGCACCGGAGCCTGGCGGAGGTGTTGCAGGAGGACACGGGTGTGACGCTACCGGCGGAGCTGGCGGTGATGCTGGGAAGGCTGGAGCGGGAGCTGCGTGCGGGAGCGGTGAGTGCGGAGAGTGAGGCATGGCTTGCGCAGTGCGGGCTGACGGCGGAACAGATGGCCGCGCAGATGGAGGATGCATACATCCCGGAGCGGAGGCTGCATCTTTACCACTGTGACCACCGTGGACTGCCGCAGGCGCTCATCACCCCGGAAGGCGAAACGGCGTGGTGCGGGGAGTATGACGAGTGGGGGAACCAGCTTAATGAGGAGAACCCGCATCACCTGTACCAGCCGTACCGTTTGCCGGGGCAGCAGTATGATGAGGAGTCGGGACTGTATTACAACCGTCACCGGTACTACGATCCGTTGCAGGGGCGGTATATCACCCAGGATCCGATAGGGTTGAAGGGGGGAATAAATCTATACACGTATCCACTGGTACCAATACGTTACACTGATCCACTGGGGTTAGAACGAGTTATAAGTGTATATGGGCCTCCCGCTCCAGACCGGGCAGGTGCTGAAACTCCTCTTGTTCTTACTGATATGACTGGAGGAGTGACTATTTATTATGATCCTGAAACAGGTGATTCAATGACTTTTGATAGTAGCAATAGAATTGATCGTCGTTCTCAACGTGGTGCTGGTGATCCATATACAGGTGAAGTCGTTGGTTGTGAGACAAATGAATCAGGAATATCGGCAGCATATGGCACAACGAAGATCTATACTACAGATACTAGAGCAAGATGGCTACATGGTGGGGGATCATCGTTGCGCGATCCTTATGCTCCTCGACAAGGCTGGAAACCAACTATGGGATGTACCCGTGCACAGAATGAAGATGTAGATGAGTTGTGTAAGAAAGTGACAAGTTGGATGTATTCGCATCCTGGAGAGAGAATTAGATATGAACGTTTTAAGACACGTTAATGCGATTAACATGGGAGTGTGCATTCTAATTTGGGTTATTGGATGTGCAAATGCTAAAGTTCTTAAACGATGTATATTACCCGCTCCTGATGGTGGCGTAGAAAAACTATCAAAACCCAACTTACATGGAGTAATTAAAAAAGTTGATTTGAACACAAATGAAGCGGAAATTAAAATAAAAGAGGGGGGGGCAGTGAGTTTTATTTTTAATGAGGAAACATTGTATTTTACTGTTTTTGGTGGGGATTTTATTATGGATGATTTAAAAAAAGTAAAAAATACGGAAGCATGGGTATGGTATAAAAATTGCGATAGTAAAAATAAAAATGTGGCAGTTGAACTTCTTCAAATCTACGAATTGCATCAATGAAAAATATAGTTAAATAGAGGAGGTTATTAATAGCAGGAAAAGCATCACGTGATGCTGATTTTTTGCACTAAATAATTCGCGCTAATGTTCAATAGTTAATATATCCCTCATCAGGGAAAGATCACCGGTGTGCCGTAGGCACAAAGATGCAAAACGGGACGTTTTGCATGTAATAAGCATAAGCTTGTGAAGAGATGGTGGCAGGCCCACCGGGATCTGCTGTCGGAAGTCGGTCCCAAACAACCCCGGCTGCTGTGGTAAAGAGCCATGGTAGTGAGCGCAGGGGCAGGGAAAGATCACGTAACGCTGATTTTTTGTACTAAATAATTCGCATTTTATGTTTAAAAATTGAGATATTCCTCATTACCTGAAGCTGTTTTTTATTGCTTATACATGATCAAATACTCCTT
>JAIJJM010000461.1 GCA_022728415.1 Collinsella sp.
GGCACAGGCCGCCGAGCTCATGGCTTGCGTCGAAGGCACCCGCGCCGCCCGCCACGCCTACAGCGTGGACGTGCTCGTGCCCAACCACCGCGAAGTGCTCGAGGCCTTCCCCGAGATTCCCTGCGATCGGGCAACCATTGATGACTATCTTCGCTTCATGCTGAAAGGGGCTTTGAAATGAAACGCGCCATTATGTCCGAGCTTGCCATCGTTCGCACGCTCGTCCCGAGCATCGCAGGTGTCGGCCTGTTCATCTTCGTCGTGTTGACCGCCGTCAGGGCATCGAATGGTGATTCCGACATGAGCGCCGCCGGCGCCTTCGCGATCAGTGCCATGTCGCCTATCATGGCCATGACGTCGCTGGCCGGGCTCGACAACCAAAACGGATGGGAGCGCTATCGGGCAACGCTGCCCATCTCACGCAAAGACATCGTCAGCGCACGCTACCTGTGCATCACTATTTTCTCGGTCATCATGGCGTGCGCGGGCGCGCTGTTGAGTATCGTCGCCATCCCGATCTTAAACAGCGTGGGTATCCCCTCCACGGGAGAGACCGTCTTTGAGACCGCAATCGCCTCGGCAATATCGATGCTTTTCTCCCTCATGGCGGTGTTTTTGGTACTGCCTCTGTTCTTTCGATTTGAACACATGAAGGCGCAACGCCTATCCGTTGGTCTGTACGCCCTATACATGTGCCTTATCATGGTCACGCTAAACTCATTCAACCCCATCAGCAACCAGCTCATGTCGATTGCAGGGACGAATCCCGATCTTGCCGTCCTCGGTTGCCTGTGTGGTGCCGTCGCGCTGGCAACGGTCGTCCTTGGCGTTGTCAGCTGTGCCATCAGCACCAAGGTCTACCGGGCACGCAACCTATAGGCAAGCGCGGTATCATCGGACATGCGCCATAGATCTGGCGTGGTCTTTTTTGAGGAGGCGCTCAACCCGTGTCGTGGGTCGTCACAGCATTTGCGTCAGCATTCTTTGCCGGCATCACATCCATCTTGGCCAAATGCGGCATCAAGCAGACCGACTCCGATGTCGCGACGGCCATTCGCACCTGCGTGGTGCTCGTTTTCGCCTGGGCAATGGCGGGTGTTTCTGGATCCATTGGAACCATTGGCAGCATCGAACCCAGATCCTGGCTCTTTCTCGTCCTCTCGGGACTCGCTACCGGCGCTTCGTGGATCTGTTACTTTAAGGCGTTGAGCATCGGAGACGTCAATACGGTCGTACCGGTCGACAAGATGAGCACCGTGCTCGCCGCGCTGATCGCCATCGTGCTTTTTGGCGAGACGAGCAACCTTGCGGTTAAGCTCGGGGGAACCGCCGTCATTACCCTCGGCACGTTTTTAATGATCGAGAAGAAGCAGTCCACCGGACCCGAGCAGCAGCAAGACTGGACCTGGCTCGCTTACGCCCTCGGCGCCGCCGTGTTCGCAGCACTCACCTCCATCCTCGCCAAGATCGGCATCGAAGGCGTCGAGTCAAACCTGGCCACGGCAATCCGCACCTGCGTGGTACTGGTTATGGCATGGGCAATCGTGGCAGCCAAGGGAAAACTGGAGCAGGTCGCACACGTTGACCGGCGCGAACTCACATTTCTCGCAACATCGGGCATCGCGACCGGAGCATCGTGGCTGCTCTATTACTATGCCATCGCCGCAGGCCAGGTGAGCGTCGTGGTGCAGATCGACAAACTATCGATTGTCGTATCGGTACTATTTGCGCGCCTGGCATTCAACGAAAAACTCTCGCGACGCAGCGCCATCGGTCTCGCCCTCATCGTACTGGGCACGACCGCGCTCGCGATTTGGAAATAGCGCCAATACCGAGCGAGATCTAGGCGCTGGCCATGATTTGTTGCGCCGTTTCACCTCCGTCATCTGGCATATTTTATTCATGACTGTTGGAACAGCAGCCCAGCAGACGCTACATTCTCACGCCGGGCCTGGGATGCCTGTATTGGCCGCGCACCACCATGTTACTTGCGCAGCGGCTTGGGCAGCGGAATGCCAGCGGCGATGACGGCCGCGATGATCATGCAGACGATACCCTTGAGTGGGAAGCACATGAGCAGCAGACCCACGACCATGACGGGCTGGCGCATGACGGCGCCCATCGTCGAGGCCGTGCAGACGGCGACGCAAAAGACCGGATCGGCGCCGGTGAGGATGGCAAGGCCGTAGCCCAGGCTCACACCCGAGAAGATAACCGGGAAGAAGTGGCCGCCACGCCAGCCAAGGTTGATGAGGGCAGGGGTCAACATGGCCTTGACAAGACCGGTCGCGATAAGCACGCCAGCGGGAATGGTCAGGTAGGTTTCCATGAGCACATCGGCTTGCGTCTCGCCGGCAAACATGGTGTAGGGCAGGACCGTGCCGCAGATCGCGAGCGCCAAACCAGCCAGCATCGCCTTGACGACAGGACGCTCCCCTATTGCATGGGCAAGCGCTTCGCTCGCGTGCTCAGAGACAAAGTACAGCCAGCCGCAGACTGTTCCGATCAACGACAGGGGGATGAGCCAGGTAAGCTCCAGGTTGCCCACCACGGCAGCCTCGAACCTGGGCATGCCCATGCCGCCGCCCATGAGCTGTCCGAGCAGCAGGTAGG
>JAIJJM010000462.1 GCA_022728415.1 Collinsella sp.
ACGGTTTTTGTTCTCGGCCACGCCACCTATTACCCCCGACATGGGTTCGAACCCTGTGCCGGAGACAAAGGCTATCCGGCACCTTATCCCATCCCGGAGGAGCACAAAGCCTGCTGGATGATGCAAGCACTCACCGCTCAGCCCATGAACGTGACCGGCCACATCCAGTGCGCGCAGGCCCTGATGAAACCGGAGCACTGGCGTGAATAACAATCTTGTTGTGCCCTTTTTAATGCTTAACCCAATAACAGGAATTAACTAATGGATATTCCACGTATTTTTACCATCAGTTAAAGCGAACACCGCATCCACAACCCGTTCACCGAAGAGAAGTACGCCACGCTGGGTCGCGTGCTGCGCATGAAACCAGAGACCCGAATTCTGGACCTCGGCAGCGGCTCGGGCGAGATGCTCTGCACCTGGGCCCGGGATCATGGCATTACGGGGACTGGAATCGACATGAGTTCGCTCTTCACCGCGCAGGCCAGACGCCGCGCGGAAGAACTCGGCGTCAGCGAACGCGTACATTTTATTCATAATGATGCGGCGGGTTACGTCGCCAATGAAAAATGTGACGTAGCAGCCTGCGTTGGCGCGACCTGGATTGCCGGAGGCTTTGCCGGGACAGTCGAACTGCTGGCGCAGAGCCTTAAACCGGGCGGGATCATGCTCATCGGTGAACCTTACTGGCGTCAGCTTCCGGCAACGGACGAGATAGCCCAGGCCTGTGGCGTCAGCTCGACGACCGATTTTCTGACGCTACCAGGGCTTGTCAGCGCGTTTGACGACCTCGGCTACGACGTGGTGGAAATGGTACTGGCGGACCAGGAAGGCTGGGACCGATATGAGGCCGCGAAATGGCTGACCATGCGCCGCTGGCTGGAGGCCAATCCTGACGATGACTTCGCCGCCGAAGTCAGGGCCGAGCTAAACATCTCGCCGAAACGCCACGTAACGTACGCGCGGGAATACTTTGGCTGGGGCGTGTTCGCACTCATCGCTAGGTAACAACAGGTTCCCGGTATTTCTGACTGGAGATACCGGGGGCTTAGCCTTTGCTTTAATCTGATGCATCACCTGCACAATACATATTCAGTATGTTTATTAATCAAGATGTCACCATAAGGAGCATCATATGTCACAACATGAACAGTTCTGTCAGGCTTGCGGAATGCCGATGTCGGCACCAGATGCACACAGTGCCAGTGATCAATATTGTGCGTACTGCAGCTACAGCAACGGCAATCTCAAACCCTGGGAAGAAGCGGTATCAGGTTTAGCCAGCTTCCTTGATTCCTGGCAAAAAGTCGGCCCGGAGGAAGCACATAAGCGTGCAAAACGTTATCTGACGGCAATGCCAGCCTGGGCTCATAAAGCGGAGAGTGATTTGAGCTGATTATCTATACTCCCTCTGAATCTATTCAGGAGATCCGATGTTTTCTTACATTATGCTGGGAACCAACGACCTGCCACGCGCCATTACATTCTAAGATCCGCTGATGGAGATGCTGGGGTATCCACGTGCAGGACGTAATGAAGAGGGAGCGTCCTGCAACAAAGTGGTGCGATAACAGTTACCGCGTTTTATTCATTCTCATTATTTCAACCATAATCACTGGTCTCTCTAGCCCGTAACTTTCACAAACGTTGAGCGCTTTTATTCCACTCGGCTCACATAATTTTTTATTTGTTCAGCTTTGCGCGTTTTCACGTGAACGTTCTCACAATTATTCGACCAGTCTGCGCCTATAAAACGCTCAACGAGTGATTGTTTTACGGTCTACGGAGATAGCTATGTCATTTTCTGTGCAGGAAACCCTGTTCTCGCTTTTGCAGCACAATGCGATTTCAGGACACGAAAACGCTGTCGCTGACGTCATGCTGTGCGAATTCAGGCGTCAGGCAAAAGAGGTCTGGCGAGACAGGCTTGGGAATGTCGTCGCGCGCTACGGTAGTGATAAACCCGATGCGCTGCGACTGATGATTTTTGCGCATATGGATGAAGTCGGTTTTATGGTGCGCAAAATAGAGCCTTCTGGATTTTTACGCTTTGAACGCGTAGGCGGTCCTGCGCAGGTCACTATGGCTGGATCCATCGTCACCCTCACCGGGGACAAAGGGCCAGTCATGGGGTGTATCGGCATTAAGTCCTACCACTTTGCCAAAGGCGACGAGCGCACGCAGTCACCTTCTGTCGACAAACTGTGGATTGATATTGGTGCCAAAGACAAAGACGACGCTATACGAATGGGCATTCAGGTCGGTACGCCTGTCACTCTGTATAACCCGCCGCAACTCCTGGCAAACGATCTGGTGTGCAGTAAAGCACTAGACGATCGTCTGGGCTGTACTGCCCTGCTCGGTGTAGCGGATGCTATCAGTACTACGGAGCTTGATATCGCCGTTTATCTGGTGGCTTCGGTACAGGAAGAATTTAATATCCGCGGCATTGTTCCCGTATTACGCCGTGTAAAACCTGACCTGGCGATTGGTATTGATATCTGTAGTGGCACAGTAAATTTGGCCACCTGATTAAAGGTGATATCCTCACCACAACACAAAACAGGTGACTTAATGAACAAGAAAACCAAACG
>JAIJJM010000463.1 GCA_022728415.1 Collinsella sp.
TGCGTATTTTCATGAAAGGAGATCACTCAATAACTTCCATCGAGATCGGGTAATAACATTTGAACAGATCGCTGAATAACATCGATGGAGATCACTTTTGACTCATTTTGTTATTCAGTGATCTCCATCAATGTTATTGGAACTTCACAGGTGTGTTGATCTGTATCTTTTGCCATTCCGGTAAAGGATACCTATGCCAACAGTTCCAATTTCTATGAGAAAACTTAAAGAAATTCTTAGGCTTAAATACGGTGTTGGACTCAGCCATCGACAAATTGGTCGTAGTCTTGCAATCTCCCCTTCCGTTGTATCCAGATATGCTAATCGGGCGGCTCAACTTGGCATAAAGCAGTGGCCCTTACCTACAGGATGGGATGATACAAAACTAAAACATGCGTTCCTTCAGACCCAGGTTAAGATGAAGAAGCACTCTCTGCCTGACTGGGCTACAGTACACCGGGAACTGCGTAATAAATGCGTGACGCTGCAGCTACTCTGGGAAGAATACTGTGAGCGTAATCCAGGCGGTTTTTACAGCTATAACCATTACTGCCGGATGTACCGTGAATGGCTCAAAACCACTTCACCATCAATGCGTCAGGTACATAAAGCTGGCGAAAAACTTTTCGTTGATTACTGTGGACCTACCGTTGGCGTTACCGACCCTGAGACCGGAGAAATAAGAACTGCTCAGGTCATCGTAGCTGTTCTCGGGGCATCAAGTTACACATGGGCAGAGGCCACCTGGTCTCAGCAGCTTGAAGACTGGGTGATGAGTCATGTTCGCTGCTTCCAGTGGTTGGGTGGCGTTCCTGAACTTGTTGTTCCGGACAATCTGAAAAGCGCCACATCCAGGGCATGTAAGTATGATCCTGACGTTAACCCTACCTACCAGCAGATGCTTGAGCATTATAATGTCGCAGTTTTGCCTGCGCGGCCACGTAAACCGAAAGATAAAGCCAAAGCTGAAGTTGGCGTTCAGGTTGTTGAACGCTGGATCATGGCCCGAATCAGGCATGAGATCTTCTACAGCCTTGCATCGCTTAATCAGCGCATTCGGGAGTTGCTGGAAAGACTGAATAACAAAATAATGCAGAAGTTGGGTTATTCACGTGCAGAACTCTTCATCCAGCTTGATAAACCCGCACTGAAGCCTCTTCCTGAAGCCAGTTACAGTTACACCCTGGTGAAGAAAGTCAGAGTTCATGCCGATTACCATGTGGAAATCGACAAACATTACTACTCGGTTCCATGTTCGCTGTTAGGCCAGCAGCTGGAAGCATGGATCTCCGGAGAACTGGTAAGACTCTTCAATCAGGGGCAGGAGGTTGCTGTGCACCCGCGCAAGCGTACTTATGGCTACAGTACCCGCAACGAGCACATGCCTGAAGCTCATCGACAGCATGCCACCTGGACGCCAGAGCGTCTTCTGGAATGGGCGGGGCACATAGGCAGTGAAACTCATAGTTATGTGCTTCATATACTGAACTCTCGTCCACATCCGGAACAAAGCTATCGCTTCTGCCTTGGACTCCTGAACCTTCATAAAAAATACAGTAAAGCCAGACTTAATGCAGCATGTGCAAGAGCTCTGAAAACAAAGGTATGGCGTCTGTCAGGTATTAAATCGATCCTGGAAAAAGGTCTGGATAAACAACCTGTTCAGGATCCAAAACCAGATCTGTTATCCACGATGGAACACGAAAACGTACGCGGCAGTGAGTATTACCACTGATACGGGATCCAATGATGAATCATCTTTACGAACAACTGACCGCACTTAAACTCACCGGCTTCCGTGATGCGCTTAAAAAGCAACTTGCTCAGCCGGGCACATACCAGGAGCTGGGCTTCGAAGAACGCCTGTCATTACTGACAGCAGAAGAACTAACCTGCCGTGAAAACAGGAAGGCAGAGCGTCTGATCAAACATGCACGGTTCAGACTTAATGCTGAGTTATCAAAGCTGGATTATCGTAACAATAGAGGGCTGGACAGGGCCCTCATCCGTTCACTCAGTCAGGGAAACTGGTTAACCCTGAAACAAAATATTTTACTGACCGGGGCCACCGGCAGCGGTAAAACGTTCCTGGCATGTGCACTTGGTCATAATGCCTGCCGACAGGGATACAAGGTCTACTATTATCGCCTTAAAGCGCTGATGGAACAGTGCTATCAGGGGCATGCTGATGGAAGATACAGCAAACTTTTGACCAGGCTGAATAATAGCGATCTGCTGCTTCTGGATGACTGGGGGCTGGAACCTCTCTCATCAGAACAGCGTAGCGACCTGCTGGAAATAGTGGATCTGATGTACCAACGAGGCTCAATCATCGTAGTGAGCCAGTTGCCGGTGGAAAACTGGTACAAAATGATCGGAGACTCCACACATGCGGATGCCATCCTAGATCGACTGGTTCATGGCAGTATCAAGATCGAACTTAAAGGAGAATCAATGCGGAAAATACAATCTCCGTTGACCGAAGGAGATCAGTGAAGGTAATTTAAAAACGGTTCTGTGAAAGTGACACGAACCGATCTCCATCGATGTTACTCACCGATCTCCTTCACGGTAATACGCA
>JAIJJM010000010.1 GCA_022728415.1 Collinsella sp.
ATGGTTTCCTCCTGTCTGTCTGGCAGCTTCAGTATATCACGCAAATTCATATATTGACATATATCTATGTGACTCCTATATTGTCGTCTTAACATAGATATATATCGATACATCAATATGAAAGGAGTCCCAATGGAGTCCATCGGAACGTTCATCTTGGACCAGGTGCTGAAGATGCAGTGGCTGAGCGAACTGATCGCCGCCTTGCTGGGCGCGCTAGGCATTGACGCAGCGGGCCAGTGGGGCGGCACGCTCCACTTCTTCATCTATGACACGGTGAAGATCGTCATCCTGCTGTGCGTGCTCATCTTCGCCATCAGCTACATCCAGAGCCACTTCCCGCCCGAGCGCAGCCGCAAGATCATGGGCCGCTTCAAGGGCATCTGGGGAAATGTGGTGGGAGCACTGCTGGGAACGGTGACGCCGTTCTGCAGCTGCAGCTCGATCCCGCTGTTCATCGGGTTCACCCGCGCGGGCCTGCCCCTGGGCGTCACCTTCAGCTTCCTCATCAGCTCGCCCATGGTGGACCTGGGCAGCCTGGTGCTGATCATGAGCATCTTCGGCCCGGGCGTTGCCGTTGCCTACACGGTGGTTGGCCTGCTCATCGCCATCGCCGGCGGCGCCATCATCCAGCGCATGGGCATGGAGGAGCACCTGGCCGACTTCGTCCGCGGCGACGCGCCGGCGGACGCCGAGCTCCTGTCCATGACCGTGGCCGAGCGCCTGGCCTATGCCCGCAAGGAGACCTGGGGCACGTTCAAGAAGGTGTTCCCGTACATCCTGCTGGGCGTGGGAATCGGCGCCTTCATCCACAACTGGATCCCCGCCGAGTGGATCGAGCTGGTCCTGGGCGACGGCAACCCCTTCGCCGTGGTGCTGGCCACCCTCGTCGGCGCGCCTATCTACGCCGACACATTCGGCGCCATCCCCATCGCCGAGGCCCTGTACTACAAGGGCACGGGCCTGGGCACGGTGCTGGCCTTCATGATGAGCGTCACCACGCTGTCCATCCCCAGCCTGACCATGCTCTCCCGCGTCATCAAGCCGAAGCTGATGGTGACGTTCGTGGGGCTGTGCATCGTCGGCATGTGCATAAGCGGCTACGTGTTCAACTTCCTGCAGCCGCTGTTCTAACCGATTAGGAGCCCGCACGGTGCGGGCGCGTCGAAAGGAGAAATTGTCATGGGATTGTTCGGATTCGGAAAGAAGAAGGAAGAGAAGGCCGCCGTTCCCTGCGCGTGCAATGATGGCGCTCCGCAGATGAAGGCAGAGCCCTGCGGCTGCGGAGGCGCCCGCCAGGTGAAGGTGCTGGGGGCCGGCTGCTGCCACGAGCTGTACGAGAACGCCCAAGCGGCCATCGCCGAGCTGGGGCTCGAGGCGGAGCTTGAGTACATCACCGACATGGACCGCGTCATGGGCTACGGCGCCATGAGCCTGCCTGCGTTGGTTGTCGACGGCAAGGTCGTGTCCGCTGGCATGGTACTCACCCCGGCCGAGGTCATGGAGTACCTGAGGTGAGGGAAATGAACTCTGGTGGATTGAGGAGTTTGGGGCTCTGGGACAGGTATCTGACGCTTTGGGTCTTCACAGCCATGGCCGCAGGCGTTGCCCGGGATATCTGTTCCCCTGGCTCGCCGACGCCATAGGATCGTTCACCGTCGGGACGACGAACATTCCCATAGCGATAGGCCTCATCCTCATGATGTACTCACCGCTGGCCAAGGTCCGCTACGGCGAGATGCCAAAGGTGTTCAAGAGCAAGCGCCTCATCGTGCTGTCTCTTGTTCTCAACTGGGTGCTTTGCCCCTTGCTCATGCTTGTCCTTGCCGTGGTGTTCTTGCGCGACGCGCCTGACTACATGGCGGGAATCATCATGATTGGGCTGGCGCGCTGCATCGCAATGGTGCTGGTGTGGAACGACTTTGCCGGCGGCTCCAACGAGTACGCTGCCGGTCTTGTCGCGGTGAACGCCGTCTTCCAGATTGCGTTCTACGGTCCCATGGCGTGGCTCTTCCTGTCGGTATTGGCGCCTATGCTGGGTGCCCCGGGCATGTCGATCGAGGTGTCCGCATGGCAGATCGCCCAGAGCGTTCTCATCTACCTGGGCATCCCGCTGGTTGCGGGTGCGCTGACCAGGTTCATAGGCGTCAGGCGTTTTGGCGAGGAGGGGTACAGTGCCAGGGTTCTGCCAAAGACCTCCAAGATCACTCCGGTGGCCCTGTTGTTCACCATTGTGATCATGTTCTCCATGAAGGGCGAAATGATTTCAAGCCTGCCCCTGGACGTGCTGAGAATCGCAGTGCCTCTGGTCGTCTACTTCGTCGTGACGTTCTTTGCAAGCGCATGGCCGGCTCGTCGTGCTGGCGCGGACTACGAGAGGATGGCGTCCGTTGCCTTCACCGCTACTGGCAATAACTTCGAGCTCACCATCGCCGTCGCTGCGGCCACCTTCGGGCTTGCAAGCGGCCAGGCCTTCGCAGCCGTAGTCGGCCCCCTCATCGAGGTTCCGGCGCTGATCCTGCTTGTCAACGCCGCGTTGCGCTTGAAGAAGCGGTGGTACGAGTCGTAAGGCGCTTCACCTTGCAAATAGACGTTCTGGAAGATGAAAAAGGAGTCCCATTGGGGCTCCTTTTAACTTGCAAGCCGTTTGCGACTATTGACTTGGAATAGTCGCTATTCCCACTCGATGGCGTCGGTTCTTCCGTCCCGTCACTCCAGTTACACCCAGTTTTCGGCATCGACACGGAACGCGTGCCGCCGAATGACGCGATGTCGCGTTTCGTCGGCTTCGGGGACAAAAGCTGGGACAACCTCAAAAACTTTTTTCAAACTCAGGGCTTTGAGTTTTTGTTTTTGTCCCAAAGTGCGCGGCGGGTCGCCTTTGGATGCTCGATGGCGCCGAAAACGCCCGTTTTGAAACTCAACCGCCCTTTTGCCCGCAAGCCGCCAGCTGCAATCGCAAGTGAATTAACGCGGGTGGCTTGCGCGCCATTTGCAAAACCCCAGGTCGCAGGTCTTCGCCATTCGTGAACAAAGTGAGTAGTCTCAGGTGGCTTGCTTATGAGTTGGCGAACGGGCCTTCAGGATTCAGGGCAAACATGCTGGTAGAATAGGATTCTCAAATCAATGACAGGAGACCGAGCATGGCCGAACCCCACGATAGGAAGCCGATCCTCACGATCGAGCAGCAGATAGAGCACCTCAAGCAGAAGGGCGTAGCCTTCGAACTGTGTTCCGAGGAAGAGGCCGCGGACTACCTGCGCGACAAGTGCAACTTCTTCAAGCTCGCATCCTACCGCAAACTCTTCTCGAAATACGAGGGAGGCCCGCGCGACGGCCGCTACGTAGACCTCGACTTCGGCCAGCTGCGCCTGCTCGCGGCGCTCGACCAGGAGCTGCGCCACGCCCTGCTCGGCATGACGCTCGACATCGAGCATTTCCAGAAGGTGACACTGCTTCGCGAGATGGAGGACCGTGGAGAGGACGGCTACGCCATCGTGGCCGACTACATGGCATCGCTTACCACTGCAAACAGGGAGTACCGCCTGCGCGAGCTCAAGATGAGCGGCCGCAGCCCCTACAGCTCGAGCCTCTACGCGAAGTACTCCGGCGACATGCCTGCCTGGGCCTTCCTTGAGCTCACCTCGTTCGGCACCCTCATCGACTTCGTGCGCTTCTGCGCCAGGCGATGGGGCGACAGGCGCCTCGAGGCCTCCCACTACGACCTCAAGCGCGTGAAGTCCGTCCGCAACTGCGCCGCGCACGGCTCGTGCCTGATCAACTGCTTCGCCGAGAGGGGCGCCGCCCGGGGCTCGGCGTCCAGCGGCGTCTCCCGAAGGGTCGCCGCCGTGGGGATTCCCAAGGCGACCAGGAGGAAGTGGATGGGGAATACGGCCATGCAGGAGGTCGCGACCGTGCTCGTGGCGCACTCCGGCTTGGTACCCGAGGGCTCCTCGCGCTCGCGCGCCGCATCCGAGCTCGCCGAGATGTTCGCCAGGGCCGACGGCGGAACCGAGGCGCTGCCCGACAAGGGGCCCGACGCCGCAGCTCGCTCCGCGCTCGAGTTCCTTCGCAGGTTGACAGAATCGCTCGGGTTGGTAGAATAGCCTGCAGATAGCAAAACCTTCACGGTTTTAGGGGCGGACTTGCGCAAGCGACTCTGCCCTATTTTTATATTCACTCGCTATAGGAGACGGATGATACCTGGGTCAATGACAGAACTGAGAAGCCCGGAATAATGGAGCCAGTTAGAAACCCTCGGGTTTGCGGGGCGGGATCGTGAGAGCGATTCTGCCCTATTTTTTTCCTCCGTCTGCCCCAACCAAGTAGTTCGAAGATAGCCTGTAGGTGTCCTCGTGGGCGCCTTTTATTTTCAGGGAATCGGCCGCTTCATGAACGAGCGACCGGCTTGACCTAGACGAACCGCCTTCATCTCCGTCTAGGCGCCGGCAATCAACATCGTGAATCCGCGCGTGCTACAATGCGGGCACCAGAGATGAAAACACAGTCCCCGTCGGGTAGTCGTGGGCGTGCGGGAGTCCGCATCAGTAACCTGCCTCCTTGGTTGTCCCTTCTCTGCATGGTCATCTACATAAAGGAGGAACCAGCCATGCAGATCAGCGTGTCGTCCACCCTGACCGTATATCACGACGGCCAATTCTGGGTCGGGCTGGCGGAGCATGTCGAGGACGGCAGGTACGGCGTCGCCCGCATCGTCTTCGGCGCAGAACCGTCCGATGAGGAGATCCTGCGATTCGTTACAAGCAAATGGGCGAAGCTCGCGTTCTTCGGTGACGATCCGTCCGAGGCGAGCGAGCCCGCGAAGAACCCCAAGAGACGCGCCCGCGAGGCGGCGAAAGCCCTCAAGCAGCCGGCGATGAGCACCAAGGCGCAGCAGGCGCTCGCGAATCAGCGGGAGACGATGAAGCGGGAATCGGCTCAAGCAAGAAGCCAGCGTCGAGCGGATGAGGCGGAGGCGCGCTTCGAGCAGCGAAAACTGAAGCGCAAACAGAAGCATCGCGGTCATTGATACCACCATCAACCCATATATAGCAGCAGGCGTAGCTTCGATTGAAACTACGCCTGCCACCTGGTGCTATAATGTTATACAGAACGTATGTTCTATATCCAATCGGTGGCTTTGGTTTTGCTGTCCCGTCATTCTAGTTGCACCCAGTTTTCGGTGCCGTCTCGAGCTGAGTGCCGCCAGGTGTTGGCGAATTGAATGAAAGTCTGCTCGTTCAATGGCTCCCACACTAGATAAACCACTTGGAGCAGAAGCCGATCTGGAAGACCGAATGGACGAGCATCGAGATTCCAAAGCAGATCATTATCACGCAAAACCCAATCCCAACCCATTTCATGAAAGGGTCTTTACCTAGTCTGTCGGAATCCTGTTCCGATCGGTCAGGTGAATAGGTGTCGGTGTACACGTCGACCTTGGCGGACTCTTTCGAAAGCAGCTCGAGGGCTTCGTCTAGGTCCCGAACAAGCCTGTCCCCGTCGATCCCGACCTCGAAGAGATTGACGGCCGAGGAGACCGCCAAGCGCATCAAGAAGAGCCAGACCGACGGTGAGCGCATGATCACGTTCGACCCCGAGGCGCGCCCTGGCGTATCCGGTCTGCTCTCCACCGCCGCGATCTGCACCGGCCGCTCCGAGGTCGAGGTCGCCGAGGCGACGCTCGCCGAGGTGCGCGAAGCCATGGGAATGGTGTACTAAGCCATCCGCCCCGCACGCGCGCGCGGCGACACGCGAATGGGCCATCTTCATGTGCCCGCGCTTTCGACATAGCCAAGGTCTTACGAGGTGGGTGATAATAAGCCCGCCTCGTTTTTTCGTTGTATGGGGGACCGCATGTACCGACTTATTGCCAGCGATATGGATGAGACGTTTCTCGATGCCGACCACGTCATTCCGGCTTCCAGCCTCCGGGCACTCAAACGCATGAGGGAGCTCGGCGTGCTGTTCGTCCCTTCGAGCGGGCGATAGTATTCCTCGATTATGGACAACTTCTCGGGGGAGGCCCACGAACTGATCGAAAACGGCTATGTGCTCTCCTACAACGGAGGCTTCATCAACCGTGTGGGAGACCCACCCCGCTCACCACCTGCGACCTTTCCAACGAATGCGCGAACACGATCTATGCAAAGGGGCTCGAACTCGGACTCTGCATGCACGTCAACGTTGCCGACGGCCACGTGTTCGTGAATGACGCGCCCGCACGGGAGCGCGACTATCTGGAATCGATCACCGGGGTCACTCATTTTCGCGGATCCGACCATCCCGACCTCTCATTCCTCGAAGGCCGTGGCATCGTGAAGATCTTGTATGTCGACTGGGACTTCGATGCTCTGCAGGAATTGGGTCGCGAGCTCGTGCCGATGGCCGAGCGCCTCGGCGTTGAGATCACCTTCTCCTCCAAGCGCTACCTCGAGCTCATGCCCGCAGGCGTTGACAAAGGGGCGGGGCTCACACACCTTGCCGATATGCTGGGAATCCCGATGTCCGAGGTCATCGCCGTTGGCGATTCCGCAAACGACCTCTCCATGATCAAGGCGGCGGGGCTGGGTGTCGGCGTGACGAACGTCACCGACGACGTGCGGCCGTATTGCGATGTCGTCCTTGAAACGGCTGGGACCGACGGAGCGTTCTCCGAACTCGTCGAACGATTCCTCGAGCCCTAACGCCCACATGACTCCGTGTCTTTCCTTTTGTAACCTTCGGTTAACTTATGGAGAGGCTGTGTGCTCGTCGGTCTGCGACTTGGGTCTCAAAGAATTAGCTATAGTTAACTCAATAAAGGCACAGGCGAATTAAAGACCTTCGACACGAACGTTGCGCCTTCCCTCCCCTCGCGCAACACCTCTTTGGAAAGGCGCTCCGCACATGCGGGGCGCCTTTCTTGACCACAATGGCGGTATCGATCGGAAGTGAGGATGGCATGGCAGACCGGGACACCGACGGATTCTTCAACCGCGTATACGACATGGTGCGCCAGGTGTCCTGCGGCATGGTTGCCACGTATGGTCAGATCGCCAAGCTCGTTGATGAGCCCCGTCGAGCCCGATACGTGGGATACGCCCTGCACGTCAATCCGGAACTCGGAACCATCCCCTGCCATCGCATCGTATTCGCCGACGGACGCCTCGCGGAGGGTTTCGCCTTCGGCGGGCCCGAGGCGCAGCGCACGCTGCTCGAGGACGAAGGCGTTGCCTTCCTCACCAACGGACATGTCGACCTGCAGGCCTCTCGCTGGCCCGCGGGCCTGGTATGACAAGGGGCGCCGACAGCGCCCCTTCCCGTATTTGAATCCTTGGCAGACAACCCAATCAGACGTCGTCTCGAGCGCGTCCTCTGCACGGTCGAGCGTGCTTCTGGCCTTGGCACCCTGTTTGAACCACGAGCGCAGGTCCTCGAGCGTGCTGCCCGCTGCATACACCTTAATTTTGCGACCGCCTTTCGTGGTCACCGTGCAACGGTCGCCGCCCTCGCTATCCTCGTGCGCCGTGACCTTCTTGAGATAATCGCGGCGGAACGCCACGACGCGGGCGTTGCTGATCTCGATGAACCAATCGTCGTCGACAAGCGAGGTGCCCGTGGCACCTCGGCTCGCCATCTCCTCGGCGAAGGAGAAACCGAGTTCGCGCTCCTGTCTGCCGATCTCGTAGATACCACGGGCGGGCATGCTGAGCATGAGCAGAGGCAGGAGTCCCCCTATGAACAGGAAGAGGCATGGGACGAGCAGGAGCAGACGAGCACCGGCGTCGGTGAAAACAGCCATGAAGGCGATCACGAGCGAAAAGACGAGCGCCATGGCGTGGCCGAACCACACGAGCTCGTGGTCCCACTCACCCAGCGAGACGCCCCGCCAGACGTAGACCCCCAGCATAATCAGCTCGAACACGACCGCACAGCAGGCGATGATTGTGCGGATTGCAGCGGGCATGCGCACCGTGAAGCGATCAAGGCTGTCCGTCGCCTCACTGCGCTCGCGCGCGCCACGGCGGGCGACCCATGCAGTGAGCGGGCCGACGATGAAAACCACCATCGCCACGCGCAGGAACGATTCGAGCATGTCGCCCATATTAACCACCATCCCCGTAGAAAACGTGAATTTGGGAGACTATAGCAGAGCGAAGCGATCTGCACGGCATCGTCCGGGTGTTTTCGGCATACGGCGGAAACCAGCGACAGCGGACGTTGAGAACTCACCCGAAAGACGAGATTCGACCGAAGCGATTCTTCTTGACTTGGTCTCAATGTGATATCACAATGTAATCAGCAGCCGCACGGACTGCTCGGGGATTCGCCTCCTCCCCATCGCAATCTGGAGGCGGCGCCGGGGCCGTCACGCAAACGCCGGCGCAGTCGTGAAAGGAACTCACATGAGCGTGGAAAAGCAACTCAAGGCCAAGTCGGGCTACGGCATGCTCGCCGCCGTCATCGCGGCGCTCGTCGCCATCGTCGGCCTCTTCATATGGAGCGTCGCGGGGCTAGCCGGAACGCCGGACGGCGTCGACGCGCCGGCCGCCTACGGCTGGGGCATGGGTATCAGCATCACGGCGTTCTGCTTTTGGTTCCTGCCGCTCAACGGCTTCTTCTCGCTGCAGCCCGGCCAGGCGCGCGTGTGCATCCTCTTCGGCAAGTACGTGGGTACCGTGCGTGACGAGGGCTTTTTCTGGGCGAACCCGTTCTTTAGCAAGAGCACGGGCGTGAGCGGTGCCTCCGAGGACGCCATGGCCGCAGCCGCCGCAAAGGCAAGTCTTTCCCTGAGCGCGAGCGTCAAGGCGGCGGGCAACGCCGCCAAGGGCCTGTCCACCACCATCTCCACCCGTGTGCGCACCCTCAACGGCGAGCGCTTGAAGGTCAACGACAAGATGGGCAACCCCATCGAGATCGCAACCGTCGTGGTATGGCACGTGGCCGACACCGCCAAGGCCCTGTTCGACGTCGACGATTACCAGAGCTACGTGGCCATGCAGGCCGAGACGGCGCTGCGCCACGTGGCCAGCGTGTACGCCTACGATCATCTTGAGGACGAATCCGACGCCGCCGGCGCCATCACGCTGCGCGCCAACGTCGAGGAGGTCTCCGAGGCCCTGCGCCGCGAACTCGCCTCACGCCTGGCTCCCGCCGGCGTCGAGGTCGACGACGCCCGCCTCACGCACCTCGCCTACTCCCCCGAGATCGCCCAGGCCATGCTGCGCCGCCAGCAGGCGGAGGCCGTCATCGCCGCGCGCAAGAAGATCGTCGAGGGCGCCGTCTCCATGGTCGACATGGCCATCAAGGAGATGGCCGGCGGCGGCACCATCGAGCTGGACGACGAGCGCAAGGCGCAGATGGCCAGCAACCTCATGGTGGTTCTCTGCGGTGAATCCGAGGCGCACCCGGTCCTGAACGCGGGTTCTCTGTACTAACCACCCAACCTCAATGTAGGGACAGTCCCTAAACTGAGGTTTTCCAGCCACACGCATCTCAGCTCGATAAGAAAGCACGTCATGGCACGCAAGCAATACCCCCTTCGCATAGACCCCGCCATATGGGAGGCCGTCCAACGCTGGGCTGACGATGAGATGCGCAGCGCCAACGGCCAGGTGGAGTGGATCTTGCGCGACGCCCTCAAGCGCGCAGGAAGACTGCCAAAGAAGGACGTGGGTTCTAAAGGCAGCGGGGAGCAGGTCCGACATTAAACTGAAAAGGCATGTCATAGAGCCACCAGGCCCTTGGGAACACATCCCAAGGGCCTTTCCCAAGCGCACATTCAAGGCGGTTGCGAGCATTGAGAATTCCAAGGTTTCACCAGCTAGGCGCCGTGTATAAAGCCTTTTGGCAGCGCGATCTGACCCCTCGGGGACGCGGTATAAAGACCTTTGATGGTACGATTTGCCCGTCAATGCCATGGTGACTCTCGACAGGGGTCACCCCGACCCGCAAGGAGCAAGCGCATGGAGCTGGGCTCGCACATCAAGGAGCATCGCACGGAACTCGGACTGTCCCAAGACGATCTGGCGGAGCGCATCTACGTGTCGCGCCAGACCATCAGCAACTGGGAGTGTGGCCGCACGTATCCTGACGTCCAGAGCCTGCTTCTGCTCTCCAACGTGTTCGGGGTGACCGTGGACTCCCTCATCAAAGGAGATATGGAAACCATGGCACAGGTGATGAACGAAGCGGTCAAGAAGTACAACGCCCTCTCCACGGTCACGGTCGCGAGCGCGGTCGTGTTCCTGGCGCTGAGCGCGTGGGCGGCGTTCCAGTTCGAATGGGGCTGGGGCGCCCACATCGCGCCCACCGCGGCGTTCGCCGCCGTGGCGCTCGTCGTGATGCTTGTGGCTATCGTGTATATGGAGCGCATGAAGAAGCAGCACGACCTCGTCACGTACCGCGAAGTGCTGGCGTTCAGCCGCGGCGAGCAGGTCGAGCGCGACACGCTCGAGGGACGCCGCGAGCGCGAGATGAACCCCTGGGTGAAGGGGACCCGCAACGCGGTGCAGATCGTCCTCGGCGCGATCGCCGGCGGCCTGGTGGGCGTAGGCATCGGCATGCTGGCCAAGATGCTGAGCTAGGTAGATCTGCAGACCGAACGGCCTTTCGCCGACACGATCGCCCCCATTCCCGCCCCCGTGGCAGAATGGGGGCGATTCTCGTTGAGGAGGCCCCATGAACGCAACCGCGCGCACATCGCTCATCGCCGCAGCCGCCATCGCCGCCGCATGTTGGGCGGTCCCCGCCTTCCTGGTCGGCGCCGTCCCGCCCGATGCGGGGATGTTCGCCATGATGGCACTCCTCTACGCCCTCCTCCCAATCACCGCGGTCGCCCTCGGCATGCTCGCCACGGGCTCCGCGCGAACGCTCTTCTGGTTGCCCGCAGCGCTCGGGACCGCCTTCGTCCTCCTGTTTCCCCTCGCGGTCGAGGGCAGCCAGGACATCGCGTTCTATGGCATCGCCTACGCCGCCATGGCCCTGCGCGTCAGCATGGCCAAGCGGTGTCGCCCACCACGTTGAACCAGATGCCCATAAAGGGCCGTACGGGTCCGGCGCTTTCGATACGCCTTACGAATCTTCGGTACACCTATTGAGTCTTCGGTGCGCCTACCAGATCTTCGGTGCACCTATGAACCATTTTCCATTCGGTTTATCGTTCTCAGGTGCACCGAAGTTTTCAAAGTGCACCGAAGATGAAATGAGACGCGCATTGGGCTCCCAACGCTTCAAAGAGCTCGGCGCGTATCGAGCCAATCAAAGAGGCCCGCACATAGTGCACACATCACTCCAATAACATCACGATTGATGAATCTCCCAGCTCACAAGCGTGTACAACAGATTTTGCAGCGGGCGGTGAGGTGTTCCGCGTAAGATGTACAACAGATTCGATAGCGCGCGGCGTGATCGCGGGACGCTTCTTCACGACCGGGAGGTGACGATGGACATCAGCAACCAGATCAAAACGCGGCGCGAGGCGATGGGCCTCTCGCAAGAGCAACTTGCCGAGAAACTCTATGTATCACGTCAGACGATCAGCAACTGGGAGCGGGACAAGACGTATCCGGATGTCCAGAGCCTGCTCATGTTGAGCGTCCTGTTCGACACCTCCATAGACACGCTCGTGAAGGGAGACGTGACCGTTATGGAAGAGGCTGTTGAGAGGGATCGCAAGCGCATGGGAACGCGGATGCTGAGGCTGGCCGTGCTGATGCTCGCGCTGCTCGTATTGACTTTTGCCCTATTATTCTCACCTGCGTTTGACTGGATGCGGGGGTATTGGGGCGTGGAGATCGCCGCCATAGTAACGCTCATCCCCGCAATAGGCGCCCTTGTTTTGAGTAACACCATAGAGAACATCAAGCAGGAGAACGACTTGGCCACCTATAAGGAGATCCTCGCCTTCATGAACGGCGAGGCGGAGATCGAGCGCGATCCTCGGGCCCTCCCCCGCCGCGGCTGGGCAGCGAAGCATCGTCATGCCTACAACGCGCTGACAATTCTCGCCGGCGGCGTCATCGGCGCGGCAATCGGCTACATCATTTGGGGGTTGCTGAACTAACCAGCCTGCCGGCGGGCCAGGCATCCGTCGATTGCCTATGGCTTCTCCGAAATTACCTATGGGCTCTTGCGGTATCCCCGCGACTCCCCCGAAATGTCTATGGGCCCCTTGCAATTGCCTATGTTTTCAGCCGATTCAAGGAGCCCAATCGGAAGGAAGTCATAGGCAATCTTCCGGACGTTAATGCTGGGCCTCAGAATAAGAGCTGCGCAAACCCGTGGCTCTCAATCTAAGACCTGAAGCGGAATCCTAGAAGCACCCTTGGACCTCAATTTAGCACCTATCCCTAAATTGAGGTCCTTACCGGTCGCCGTCGATGCCCTTGAGAACGATCGACACGATTCCACACAGGATGCCACCGATCACCAAGGGAAGCCAGAAGTAGCTGACGGGAGAATCCGCAGCCGCACGACCGCCACCAATGGCGTCCCAGGTGGTCCCGGCTAGCGAAGGCCCCATGAACAACCAGATAAGGGTGAAGATGGTAGAGATGAGCATGATGACGGCGCAGGCCGTCTCGATCTTCTTGTGCGTGTGCCTGGCTAAACGCAGCTCGTCGCGAACCGTCTCGGGCACATCAATCCGCGCGATGTCCTCGACCTCGAGCTCCTCCACCGCATCGCGGTTGTACTCATTGATCTCGATACGAGTGTACATCATGCTCGCGTGGACGATCAGCCATACGCCAACGGCGACAAGCACGAGCAACGCAGCGCTCGCAGGGGCCTCTGCGCCCGACTCATGCTCGATGAAGTTGCTCAAAAGAACGCCCATCATGATGAACATGAGGCCGACGACCAGCCCGCGCACCAACAGCCGGCGCGCCTGAAGCCGGTCCTCGTCCGTGTAGAAGTCCTCGATGAACGGGTGGGCCTTCACAAAGGCGGAATGTTCCATGCCGGCGGAGACCAAGATGCCGACGCCCACGAGCACGCCGGCGAACAGAGAGCCAAGCCCCAATAGCTCGCCCCAGCTTGTTGCCATGCCGCTATTGAACAGGCCGCGCAGGGCCGTCCCCTCCTCGAATAGGATGAGCCCCACAACGCCGAGCATGATGGCTGCAACGCCCGTAGGAATGCGCTTGGCGAATGCGCGCATGTGCTCGTCGTAGCCGCAGACATCGGTCGCGGGGCCAGTTGGCACCGCCTTGGAGCCCGACACAGGAGCGCGGTCAGTGAGATCACCCTGCACCAAATCGTCCAACGAGCACTCGAAGATCTGGCACATCTTGATGAGCTTGTCCATCTCCGGGTAGGACTTCTCGGCCTCCCACTTGGTGACGGATTGACGGGACACCCCGAGTAACATAGCGAGTTGCTCCTGGGTCATGCGGCGCTCTGCGCGCAGATATTGCAGGTTGGTGCGGAAGCTCATGATGGGTCCTCTCGTTGGCTGGGGCGAGAGTCCGAACGGCGCAATCCAACTCAATGCGGCGCCCGAACTCGACATCCAGCGTTTGGCGTTTTTCCTGCCGGCGACTTACACACTACGGTTGCCGCACGGCGAGAACCACCAACTTGGGGCTTCATTTTACGCAACTTGCAGGCACCCTGCGGTTGCAAACCTCAGGTAGACAAGCCGAGGGACAAACACGTGCCCCTCGATAGCCCATGTTCAAACCCGTCGCTTGCGGCAACGGACCATCTGCAGACAGCATTACGGTAACGTAGAAGCCAGGCGAGAGAAAGGATTCGCCATGCTGAACGAGAACATCCAGGCCCTCAGAAAATCGAAGGGCCTCTCGCAAGAGGAGCTCGCGCTCAAGCTGAACGTGGTGAGGCAAACGGTCTCGAAGTGGGAACGCGGGCTCTCGGTGCCCGACGCTGAGATGCTCGTCACCATCGGAGAGGTGCTCGACACACCGGTGAGCACGCTGCTGGGCGAGACCGTCCCCGCATCCGAGCCGGAGGGACTGCAGGCGCTCTCCGAAAAACTTGAGGTCCTGAACGACCAGTTCGCAGGAGCACAGGAATCCAAGCGCCGCACGCTGCACGCCCCTTGCATCGCGATCGCCGCCGTCACGGCACTTGTCCTCATCGCGCTGGCGGCGATCGGCGGCTCGTATCTCGAGTGGGATTTCTCCAATCCGGAATACGCGGTGGCTGCAACGTTGCTCCATGGATTCGAATGGATCTTCGTGCGGGTCACGCCCATCGCGCTTCCTCGCGGCACCCAGGGGAACGCTCTCAAGAGGTTGGTCTCCCAGACGCCTAGAGCCGCTGCAAAGGAGCAAATCCTTGAGGCTAAGGTCGAGATGCGCGCGAGTCTACGCTCGGGAGAGTCGAAACTGAGGTCTGAAGCCGCAGATCGAAAAGGCGAGATCGAACGCATCGCAGCGGCATCCCGGACAGCCAGGACGCTGCTCACGGACGGAACCGATTGCTGGCTCATCGACGATCAGAATAATTAGAAAAGAAGAAGAGGCGGGCAATTGCTCGCCTCTTCCTACATCGCCCACTTGAACACGGCGCGGAACAGCCAGACGAAGAAGCCTAGTGTGACCTTTGACGTCGCCTTGAGGAACCTACCGAGCCTCTTCGTCGACGTCACCCCCATTTTCCTTGACCTTGCGGGTGCCCGTCTCGACGCCCTCTCCCCTCTCTTCCGCGCGTAACCCCTCCAGCTCATCCGGCATTCCCTGGATCCTCGCGGCTCCGATATGCCGTCCGCGGGCGCGTCGAACGCCTGCATCGAGTCGAGGCGGAGAAAGAAATAACGGCAGCGACCGCCCCGGGGAGCCGCCCGCTGCCGGGCACGCGGGGAAACCTCGAGACGAAAGGAGCTCGAGGACGACCATGACCAAGAGCACTAGCAGGAGCCAGGTGAGGCTCATCGCATCGACCAACGCGATATTCGGCGCCGACGAGGCGTGCGCGATGCTGCGTATAAGCCGCGACGCCATGTACCGGCTCGCCAAGGACCCCAATAATATCGGCACCACCACAAGGCCATCAAACCACAACACAAAGGAGGCTTGTTTCTTATTACTCCGTACTGTTCCTTAATTAGGAAGAGCAATAAATGGCCAAGGGCGAAACGGCAGGCCATCGATGGCTGCGCGGGGGGGTGCGCCTACTTTCGATTCTGAAGATCAGCATCGCTGGTAGGCATGTCATCATCCTCGAATTCGCCAAGATAGGTGTAGTGATGATAGCGCTCCCCATCATACTCGTACCCGGTGTAGTCATAGCCTCTCTGAGTTACCCCCTGATAAGGCTTGAACTCCGCCTCAGCCTCTTCTTTGGTGTAATCGTCGGCATCGAACCAAATGCCCTCGGTCTTATCATCGCCCCAACCTAGCTTTTTGGCCTTAAATACGTGTCTCATGGTATCCGCGCTTTCACTATCGACTCTCATTGAAGTTATTCTACACACTCCTCCGTTCGGCCCCGCTTGTCTTTTCGTCGTGTCCAGTCAGCTAGCCTGCCGTCAGATATCCCAACGTCCCCACAGCGTCCATCTGTGTCACGCACCGCTGCATGCTCATACTGTCCGCCGACACAAGCGCCGAGGACCCGTAGAATCAACAGTTCGCACACACCCATGAACCCACGTTCACACTACCTTCATTCACTACGCACTTCATGTGCATGGCAACATCCTTCCAAGGCGCGAATCGGATGGCGTTGTACCGACGGCAAATAATTAGCCCAGGATCGGCCCGTTTGTATTAAGTCAAATGTCGGGGCCCTCCAAATTGAATTAAAAGAGTTGTGCGATAACGAATTCCCCAGGGTCGGCACTCGTTTTTACTATCAATAAGTACAAGTAAATAGGTACCAAAAACATCGTGAGCGCTATTTGAGTACCAACCCGAGCCGTCCTCGCCCACGAAGGCTATCGGCCAGTCAACATTATTTTGCAATAGATTGATGGTGTAACACCGATGATTACAGGCATTGGAAACCATATCAGCAAACGGTCATCCAAGTTAAACAGCTCAAGAAATTAAGAGATTGGCTTGCATGCGCCGCGTACGCTACAGCACAGCGCACGAGCACCCATAGGACGCAAATAAAAACCGGGGGAGGCCGTTTCCGACCTCCCCCGCAAAGGACTATTTGCTATTCCCACTCTATCGTCGCCGGCGGCTTGGACGTGATGTCGTAGCACACACGGTTGGCGCCGGGGACCTCGGCAACGATGCGGCCCGAGATGCGGGCCAGCACGTCGTAGGGCAGCTTGGCCCAGTCGGCAGTCATGGCATCGCTGGACTCGACGGCGCGAAGGATAATCGGGCGCTGGTAGGTGCGCTCGTCTCCCATGACGCCGACGGACTTGATGTCGGGCAGGACCGCGAAATACTGCCAGCAGCTGTGCTCGGAGTTGCGCTCGCCGGTCTGCTCGAACAGGTGCTCGTTGTAGGCATCGAGCTCCTCGCGCACGATGGCGTCGGCGTTCTTGAGGATCTCGAGCTTCTCCTTGTCGACCGCACCGATGATGCGGATGGCCAGACCCGGGCCCGGGAAGGGCTGGCGGAACACGATGTGACCCGGCAGGCCGAGCGCCAGGCCAAGCGCGCGGACCTCGTCCTTAAAGAAGTGGTCGAGCGGCTCGATGAGGTCGAAGTGCACGCCCTCGGGGAACGGGATCAGGTTGTGGTGGCTCTTGATGGTGGCCGTCTTGCCGCCCGTCTTGCGAGCGCCAGACTCGATGATGTCGGGGTAGATGGTGCCCTGAGCCAGGTACTTGACCGGCTTGCCATCGGTCTCGAGCTGCTGCGCCACGGCGAAGAACTCTTTCCAGAACTGCGTACCGATGATGCGGCGCTTCTGCTCGGGCTCGGTCACACTGGCCAAAAGCTCGGCATAGCGGTCCTCGGCGTGAACATGGATAAAGTCAACGTCGAACTGCTTGGTGAAGACCTCCTCCACCTGCTCGGGCTCGCCCTTGCGCAGCAGACCGTGGTTGATGAACACGCAGGTCATCTGCTTGCCCACGGCGCGGGCGCCCAGCGCAGCCACGACGGAGGAGTCGACGCCGCCGGACAGGGCCAGAATCACGCGGTCGTCGCCGACCTTCTCGCGGAACTCGGCCGTCATGGTCTCGGCCAGGTTGTCCATGCTCCAGTTGGGCTCCAGGCCGCAGATCTCAAACAGGAAGTTGCTCAGCAGCTGCTGACCGTACTCGGAATGCTTGACCTCGGGGTGGAACTGCGTGGTGAAGATCTTGCGCTCGACGCACTCCATGGCAGCAACCGGGCACACGTCGGTGCTGGCGGTAACGGTAAAGCCCTCGGGCACCTCGGACACGGCGTCGCGGTGGCTCATCCACACGGTCTGCTCCATGGGCGTGGAGTTAAAGAGCTGGGCGCCGGCCGTGTGCGTGATGGTGGCGCGGCCGTACTCGCCCACCTCGGAGTGGCCGACCTTGCCGCCGAGCGTCACGGCCGTAATCTGATGGCCGTAGCAGAAACCCAGGACGGGAAGGCCCAGGTCAAAGATGGCAGGATCGATGGACGGAGCGTCCTCGGCATACACGGAGGCCGGGCCGCCAGAAAGGATGAGCGCGGAGGCGTTCATCTCGCGAATCTCGTCGGCCGAGATGTCGCAGGGGACGATCTCGGAATACACGTTGAGGTCGCGGACGCGACGGGCAATGAGCTGACCGTACTGCGCACCAAAGTCGAGTACGAGGACCTTTGCGGAAGCCTTTTGATCCATGGTTTCCCCCTCTTGTTGGCGGGGAGCCGGTGCCCACCCGCGTGAATGAACGAAAATAACTTCCATAGTGTACACGTTATATGGGG
>JAIJJM010000464.1 GCA_022728415.1 Collinsella sp.
TGTAACTTATTCAGCAACGCGCGCCCTCGCCGGACTAAAGCGCACCGGCCTTCTGGCGTGCGGTAACAAAGGTCAGTACGCCAGCGCAAAGGAGCAGCACGCTACTCATAGCAAACGTGCTCTGCCAGCCAAGGCGGTCAAACACAATGCCTCCTGCCGTTGATCCAAGGGCGATGGCGAGCTGAATCACCGCGACCATGAGCCCACCTCCAGCTTCGGCGTTGTCAGGCAACGTACGCGCAATCCATGTCCACCATCCGGTTGGCGCGGCGGTGGCCAGCATGCCCCAGAGTCCTAACAGCAGCGAGACCGTCCAGACGTGATGCCCGGTAAGCATCAGACCGATGGCAATGACGGCCATCAGTCCGGGTATGGCCATCAGCGTGGGGTAGAATTTTCTGTTGAGAAATGCCGAAACAACCAGCGTGCCAATAAAACCGGCCACGCCGATAATCAGCAAAATCGACGACAAGCCTAAGGAATTAACCCGTGTCACCGACTCCAGAAACGGGCGCACATAGGTGAATAGCGCAAACTGCCCCATGAAAAACAGGCCACAAGCTATCATGCCGACCACAACCATGCGGCGGCTAAATAAGCGGAATACCGCGCCACATGAAGTGTGGCTTTTATTCGCATCCATGCTTGGCAGGCTGATGCACTGCCAGATAAAGGCGACAACCGCGATGGGCACCAGGCACAAGAAAGCGCCTCGCCATCCGACCGTAGCCCCCAGATAGCTTCCCAGCGGTGCGGCCACGACCGTCGCCAGCGCATTACCGGCGTTGAAAATTGCCAGCGCACGCGTGACCTGATGCTGCGGCACCAGACGAATCGCCGTTGCCGCTGACATCGACCAGAATCCGCCAATAGCCACACCAATCATCGCACGACCGACCATATACATCAGATAACTGGAAGCCAGCGCAATAATAAGCCCCGATACGGCCATCAGAACCGTCATCCCCAGCAGCAGGAACTTACGATTCATCTTTCCAGCTAGCGTTGAAAGCGTCAGGCTGGTCAGAACCGCCTGCGCGCCGGAGATAGCAATCCCCTGCCCTGCAAGCCCCTCCGTCACGCCTAAATCGCGGGTAATCGGCGTGAGCAGGCTGACGGGCATAAATTCAGAAGCAATCAGCACAAACACGCACAGGGTCATGGCAAAAATACCGCCCCAGTATGCGCGCTGATGATGAGGTGATAGTGTTTGGCTTAGTGTCGACATAGTGAAATTTCACAAAGATCAGGATAAAAGCCACCAGCCTATGGCCGGTGGCTTTGCATCAATTCAGGAGAGGTTTTATTTCAGTTTGGTCTGGAAAAATTGTTCGAACTTCGCGAAAGGTATTTTTCCGGCCACGTTATCGTACAGGTCCACGTGATTTGCCCCTGGTACCACCACCAACTCTTTGTCTTTACTGCCAACCGCCTTGTAAGCATCTTCAGCAAAATAGCGTGAATGTGCTTTCTCACCGGTCACAATCAGCGTCGGAATGGTGATTTCACTGGCGTAGCTCAACAGCGGCATATTCATAAATGACAGCGGCATCGTTGCCGTCCACGCCCCGGTAGAGTTAACGGAACGTTCGTGGAAGCCGCGCGGCATGCGATAGTAGTCAAAGAACTCTTTCAGTACCGGATGAGGATTTGCCGGCAGCGTTTCTGGCAGAATGCGCTCGCCCGCACTGACCTTGCCGTTGCTATCGACATTAATATCATGACCACCGTGAGCGAACGTTCCGCTCTGCGCATCCTGCCAGCGCTGTTCATTCAGATATTGCAGAACGGCACGACGGTCGGCGGTAGAATAACGGTCTTTGCCATCCCCCACACCATGACCCATCGCCCGGCTCATGTCATACATCACGCTGGTAGCTACCGCTTTAACGCGGGTATCCATCGCCACGTCGTTCAGCGCCATGCCGCCCCAGCCACAAATACCGAGCAGCCCGATACGGTTGCGATCTACCTCTTTTTGCAGCCCTAAGAAATCCACCGCCGCGCTGAAATCTTCAGTGTTGATATCCGGTGAGGCGACGTTTCGCGGATAGCCGCCGCTTTCCCCGGTGTAAGAAGGATCGAACGCCAGGGTAACAAACCCTCGTTCCGCCAGCGTCTGCGCATACAAGCCGCTGGATTGCTCTTTCACCGCGCCAAATGGCCCACTGACCGCAATCGCCGCCAGCTTGCGATCGCCACGGTCTTTAGGCAGGTAAAGATCGCCCACTAAGGTGATGCCATATCGGTTCGGGAACGAGACTTTACGGTGATCGACTTTCTGGCTCTCGGCGAACGTTTTATCCCATTTATCTGTCATGGACACAGGGGCATTAGGATTGGTTGAATCAGCATAACTCATTGTCGTGACTCCACTTAATGATGCGAAAAGCAGCATGGTCGGCATCGCGGTTTTTAGCGTGCGGGTGAAGGCTTTCATAAAAATCCCCATAAAAAACAACAGAGAGATACAGGTTTCCGACGGACAACGCTGCGGTACTTTACTTTGATGGGGTCATTATAGTGAGCAGAATTAGTGCTGATTAGGGGGCGATTAATGCTAAGA
>JAIJJM010000465.1 GCA_022728415.1 Collinsella sp.
GATTGCAGCCGCGCTTCTCGCACATCAAGACCAGATGCCCCACCACGGCATGTGCCTCGCGGAACGGCAGACCGCGCTTAGCCAGGTAATCGGCAACATCGGTGGCGGCAAGGTGTCCCACGCCGCACTCGCGCGCCATGGCATCCTCGTTGACGGTCCAGGTCGAAATCATTCCGGCCATAACGGACAGGCACTGCATGAGCGTATGGGCGGTATCGAGCGCGCCCTCCTTGTCCTCCTGCAAGTCCTTGTTATAAGCGAGCGGCAAGCCCTTCATGGTCACGAGCAGCTGCACCAGGTTGCCATAGACTCGGCCGCTCTTACCGCGGATGAGCTCGGCAAAATCGGGATTCTTCTTCTGCGGCATGATGGACGAGCCGGTGGAGTAGGAGTCGGAAAGCGTGATAAAGCCAAATTCGGAGCTCGACCACAGCACGATTTCCTCGGAAAGACGCGACAAATGCATCGCCATGACGGAGCCGGCGTAATGCAGATCGAGCAGGAAATCACGGTCGGAAACCGCATCGAGCGAGTTGGGAATCACGCCCGCAAAGCCAAGTTCGGCAGCCGTCATCTGGCGATCGAGCGGATAGCTCGTACCGGCAAGCGCGGCAGCACCCAGCGGGCAGTTGTCAGCGGCATCAAAGGCGGCCTTCAGGCGCGTAAAGTCGCGCGCGAACATCCAGGAATACGCCAGCAGATGATGCGACAGCAGCACGGGCTGAGCATGCTGCATATGCGTATAGCCCGGCAGAATCACCTTGTCGTACTTCTTGGCCGCATCCACCAGTACATGGCGCAGCTCAAGATTGGCCTCCATAAGCTCCTTGGCCAGTGCCTTGACGCCCAGGCGCGTGTCGGTCGCCACCTGGTCGTTGCGCGAACGTCCGGTATGCAAGCGCTTGCCAGCCTCGCCGATGCGACGCGTCAGCTCGCTCTCGATAGACATATGGATATCCTCGTCGTTGACATCGAAGCAGAAGTTGCCGGCATCGATATCCTGCTCGATTCCGGTCAGGCCCTCGGCAATCGCCTGCTCGTCCTCGACACTGATGATGCCCTGGGCGGCCAGCATCTTGGCATGCGCCTTAGAGCCGGCGATATCCTGCTTATAGAGATGTTTGTCGACCGGCAACGACGCGCCAAACTCCTGCGTGACCTCGGCCACGCCTGCCTCAAAACGACCGCCCCAAAGAGCCATGGAATCGTCCCCTTTCATCAAATACCAAACCAAGCGCCCAACGAAATGCGCCATGTCGCTAAAGCGATTTACCAACCGCTAGTTTTGCACATTCCCCACTGCGTGCGGGGCCATGTAGCTAATTTGCAAAGAAGTGACGCACCAGGCACTTGGCGCCCATCGATTCCCGCCAGCCGTTGCTCGCCGAGCCGTCAATCCATGCCTTCAGGCTCATCGGGACCTCCTCGACCTTTGCAGCATCGAACTCGGGCGCGAGGGAGAGCAAAGTATTTGCGATAGCATTGAACATAATGGATACTCCTCAGATATATATAGGCGCAGAGCCGCCAAATTGATAGAAAGAGCCCCACCGGACAACCCCGGCGGGGCTCGGACTCAGCCGCAGTCGCGGCATCATATATGCGGGCGGAACGTAGGGGCCACCGATGTTAAGAAGTGTCAGCAAGCATAACGAAAGGTAGGGACCCCGTGCGCCCGTTATGTATCACGCGGATGGGCCGCGCGGATACCAAGAAAAAGAAGCCTTAAGCCTGGGCGGCAGCAGAGCTGGGACCCTGGACCTTAGCCCACGTCTTGAGCGACAGCGTATCGATCTCGATAAAACCGGCGCTGGCCTTCTCGTCAAACGTGGTGTCACGGTCGTAGGTGGCCAGGCCGTAGTCGTAAAGGCTGAAGGGGCTCTTGCGGCCGACAACATGGCAGTTGCCCTTAAAGAACTTCAGACGGACGGTGCCGGTCACGAACTTCTGGGTGTCGGCCATAAAGGCATCGAGCGCGTTTTTGAGCGGGCTATACCACTGGCCGTTGTACACGGCGGTGGCCCAATCCTGCTCGAGCTTAATCTTGGTCTTGAGCAGGTCGCCCTCGACGCAGATATCCTCGAGTGCCTTGTGGGCGGTGATGAGCGTCAGGGCGCCGGGAACCTCATAGCACTCGCGGCTCTTGAGGCCCACCAGACGGTCCTCAACCAGGTCGAGACGGCCAAAGCCGTTGTCACCCGAAATCTTGTTGAGGGCGATGACGATCTCGGAGAGCTTCATCTTCTTGCCGTCGACGGCGATGGGCTTGCCCGCCTCAAACTCAATCTCGGTATACGTCGGGGTGTCGGGCGTGTCCTCGGGATTCTTGGTCATAACCCAGGCGTCGTCGAGCGGCTCGTTCCAGGGATCCTCCAGGTGGCCGCACTCAATGGCACGACCCCACAGGTTGTCGTCGATGGAATAGGGGTTGTCGTTGGCGCCCTCGGGAACCGGCACGTTGTGGGCGTGAGCATAGGCGACCTCGTCGGGACGGCACTTCAGATCCCACTCGCGAACCGGGGCGATAACCTTAAGCTCGGGGTCGAGGGCTTTGACGGCAGCC
>JAIJJM010000466.1 GCA_022728415.1 Collinsella sp.
TTCTGCGTATGCTTGCCCATGATGATAAAACTCCCTCAATATGGACGTACAGCTTTATGGCTTATTGCCACAATAATGAGCGCATCCATGTTGAGGGGGGTTATATCGGTCACGATGTGAGCAGATAGGGGGTATAGCGAGCGCAGTTAGGGGGGTTAGCCTTGGATGAAGTGGTCGATCTGATCCTGCTTGCCCATGAGGATGAGTTCGTCGTTGCGATGCATGACCAGTTCCTTGGAGCCGTACTGGAACTCCTTGCCTGGGGCCTTGAGGCCCACCACGGTCACGCCGTATTTGTCGTGCACCTGCACGTCCTCGATGCTGCGACCCACCGCGTATAGGGGCGTGTGGATCTTGACGACGGTGTACGGGCCGTCGATTTCGATGTAATCCAGATAATTGCCGGCCACCAGATGACCCACGCGCTTGCCGGCATCGGTCTCCGCATTGATGATGTGACGGGCGCCGATGCGCTGCAGAATGCGCGCATGCTCCTGGGACACGGACTTGGCCCACAGATCGGAAACGCCGGCATCCAGCAGGTTGCCGGTGATGATCACCGAAGCCTCGATGCTGTCGCCGATGGCCACGACGGCCGTGTCGAACTGGGAGGCGTCGATCTGCTCGATGGCCAGCACATCGGTCATGTCGGCCTGAATGGTGGGCAGATGCGCGGACCAACGGGCCACAAGCTCCGGGTTCTTATCCACGGCGAGCACATCCTGACCCATCTGGTCGAGGGTGGCGGCCACGGACCCGCCGAAACGGCCCAGGCCGATGACCAGCACGCTTTTGTTGCCGCTCGGTTTTGCTGCCATGATGATGGTCCTCTCTATGCCGGATTTCTGTGTGCCGATTGAATGGCCGATCAGCCAACGATAATGTTTTCCTGCGGATAACGAATAGGTTCGGGAGCCATCGGTCTGCTGATGGAGTAGGCGATGGTCAACGGGCCAAGTCGTCCGACAATCATCTCGGCGGACAGAATAAACAGGCTGGCCGGATTGCCGGCGCTTGCCACGCCCACCGAATAACCGCCCAACGAGAAGGCCGAGCAGGCCTCGAACACGGCGTCCACGAACGCGCAGCCGGTGGTGAACATCAGCATCATCGCACCGACCATAACCAGCGCAAAGCAGGCCGTGGTCACGGACACGGCGGTCATCTGGATGCGGCGGGGGATACGGCGGCGGAACACGGTGACATCGCGATGGCCGGTGAATGCGGCGCGGCAAATCAAGAGAATCACCGCGAACGTGGTGACACGGATGCCGCCGGCGGTGGATGAGGAGCCTGCGCCGATGAACATGAGTATGCTCATGAACACCTTGGTCTCATTCGTGACTTCGGGCACCCAGGAAATATCGAAACCGGCGGAGCGGGGCATGACGGCGGCGCTCATCGCACGGCGCATCTTCATGCCGGGACCATCTGCGGGGAACAGGCCGGTATTGCCCCACTCGACCAGCAGGAACCAAGCCAGTGAGGTGGCCACCAGCACAGCGGTGGTCACCAAAGTGAGTTTGGTGTGCAACGTCCAACGTTTCGGGCTGAGATGTCGGCGTGCGCACTGCACCAGATTCAGCACCACGGGGAAGCCGAGCGTTCCTATGAATGCGCTGATGAGAATCGGCAGTCCCACGCCCCAACGGTTCACATGCAGGCCGGTGGCGTCAGGCGTGAAACCGGTGTTGTTGTAGGCCGATACCGCGTAGAACAGCGCCTGCCACAATGTACGTCCCATATTGCCGTGGTTCACGCGGAACAGGTCGGGCAGCAGCAGCACGAAGGTAAGCACCTCGGCGATGATGGAGGTGCCCAATACCACGGTGAGTACGCCTTTGACCTCGGAAAGCTTCGTGGTGCCCAGTTCGTTCGCGGTAAGCATGCGCTGGGAGACCTTGAGTCTGCGGGAAGTGCCAAGAGCCACCATCGAGGCGAAGGTCATGACGCCCAGGCCGCCGAACTGGATGGAGAATAGGATGACAACTTGGCCGAACGTCGACCAGTATTCGCCGGTGTTCACCACCGGAATGCCGCAGGTGGACAGGGCCGAGACGGCGGTGAAGAACGCGACCGGGAAGTTGGTGAAGATGATGTCCGATGTGGAGATCGGCAGCAGCAGCAAGCCGGTGACGATGATGATCAGTGCGCCGAAATACACCATGGACAGACGGCCCGGGTGCCTGAGCAGACGGTCGGTGATGCTGATGCGGCGAATGCGCTTGGCGGTTTTATCGCTTTTGTCTCGGCTCAGTACATCGGCCGAATACCACCATGACAGGCCCTTCGAGGCCTCCTCATTGGCGGAGGATTCGTCGAAGTCATTGGCCATGGGTCCTCAAGCTCCTCAACTGATACTGCTGTATGGTCATACGGCATGCCATCGCGCTGCGCACGGCACGCGTACGGTGATCGCGCGGCTGTATGCCATTGTATGCCGAAGCCTTACGTTAATCGACTCTGCGGAACGTTGTCGGCGACGCGCCACGAAGCGGCATTTTTCGAACACCTGTACGAGTGATGACGGTGTCTGCGGCTAGAATAATGAGCAGTGCGACCG
>JAIJJM010000467.1 GCA_022728415.1 Collinsella sp.
TGCTTGGTTCATACTTCCCAGGTTGTGTTATTCTAGAACAGACGTTCGTGAATAGTGTGCGGGGCCTTGTCTCGCGCCGTGCTAGTGGCGAGGGGAGGTCGGCTTGGTTATCTTGGGTATCGACCCCGGTTTGGCCCATACGGGTTGGGGGATTATCGAGGAGCGGCGCGGAGAGGTTCGCTGTCGTGCCTACGGTTGTATTGAGACCAGTGCCGGAAGCCCGCTCGCGGTGCGCCTGTCTCACATCGCCCGCGACCTCAAGGATGTCGTCGAGCGCTACCGCCCCGATACCGCCGCCATCGAGAGTATCTACTTTGGCGCCAACGTCCGCTCGGCAATTCCTACGGCACATGCCCGCGGGTCTGCGCTTGTGGCGCTTTCGGAGTGCGCGCTCGAGATCGGCGAGTACACGCCTATGCAGATCAAGCAGGCTGTGGTGGGCACCGGTGCCGCAGATAAGCGGCAGGTCGCCTACATGGTGCGCACGCTCACGCAGCTCGACCACGACCCGCATCCCGATCATGCCGCCGATGCCCTGGCTTGCGCCATCTGCCACGTAAACCTCAGCCGCACCCGTGCCCTTACCGGTGGCGAGTTCTATCAACAGAGAGGAACCGGATACTGATGATTTCCCAGCTCCACGGAACGCTTGTCGAGGCCACGATGAGCTCGGCCGTCGTCGATGTGTCGGGCGTGGGCTTTGAGCTCGGCATCTCGGGCAGCACCGCGGCCACATTGCCGCCGCCCGGCGGCGAGGTTCGCCTCTACACGCGCATGCAGGTGCGTGAGGACGCCATGACGCTCTTTGGTTTTGCCTCCAAGGACGAGCGCACGATGTTCGATCGGCTCGTGTCCGTCTCGGGTGTCGGCCCGCGCCTGGCGCTCGCCGTGCTCTCCACCTATTCCGTGGGGCAACTGTATTCGCTGGTGATGGCCGAGGACGACAAGGGCATGGCCAAGGTGCCCGGTGTGGGCAAAAAGACGGCGCAGCGCCTTATCTTGGAACTCAAGAGCACCTTTGCCAAGGACAAGGGCTTTGTGCCGGTCGACGTGATTCCCGGACAGGTTGCGATGCCCGCGCCCGCTGCCACTCCCTCGGCCATCGACGATGCCCGCGCGGCACTCCTTTCCATGGGCTTTAGCCCACAGGAGACCGATGTCGCCCTGAGCGGGTATGATGGGCAGGATATGCGTGTCGAGGATCTGCTCGGCGCGGCGCTCAAGCGACTCGGAATGGATGCGTGATGTGGGAAGCCGATGACTCTCAGGACTTGTGGGCGACGCCCGGCAACTCGCCGGCGGCATCCATGGCACATGGCGAGCGCATGGTGGGCTCGGAGCTGACGCCCGAGGACCTCGATGTCGACCGTACCCTGCGCCCCCAGCGCCTGGATGACTACTGCGGCCAGGAGCACATCAAGCAGAGCTTGCGCGTGCTCATCGAGGCGGCGCAGAGCCGTGGCGAGACGCTCGACCACGTGATCTTCTCGGGCCCTCCGGGTCTGGGCAAGACCACGCTGGCTACCGTTATCGCCAACGAGCTGGGCGCTCAGATTAAAACCACGAGTGGCCCGGCCATCGCGCGCACCGGTGACCTGGCGGCCATCCTGACTAACCTGCAGCCGGGTGACGTGCTGTTTATCGACGAGATCCACCGCCTCAACCGCTCGGTCGAGGAAGTTCTGTATCCCGCGATGGAGGACTTTGCCCTCGATATCGTGATCGGCAAGGGTCCGGCCGCGCGCTCGATTCGCCTGGATATCCCCAAGTTCACGCTGGTGGCGGCAACGACGCGCTCGGGCATGTTGACCGGCCCGCTACGCGACCGCTTTGGCATTTCGTATCGCCTGGATTACTACACCGTTGAGGAGCTCGCGCAGATTGTGACGCGCTCGGCGACCATCCTGGGTGTGACGATCGACCATCCCAGCGCGCTCGAGATCGGCTCGCGTTCGCGCGGTACGCCGCGCCTCGCCAATCGTCTGCTCAAGCGCGTGCGCGACTATGCGCAGGTGCGCGGCAACGGGCCTACTGAGCTTGATATTTGCCGTCAGGCGCTCGAGTTCTTTGAGATTGACGAGCTTGGTCTGGACTGGATGGACATTCGCATCTTGGAGACGCTTGCCAAGACGTTCTCCGGTCATGCCGTGGGCCTGACGACGCTTGCGAGCGCGGTGGGCGAGGACCCGGGAACGCTCGAGGATGTCTATGAGCCGTATCTGCTGCAGTGCGGATTGATGATTCGCACACCGCAGGGTCGCCAGGCAACCTTGCGCACATTCGAGCATTTGGGTATTGAACCGACCTTGTAGGAATGGGCTTGATTTAGCGCATCTGTAGACTATCGCTGGGCATCGGGTAAACATATCGTCGTTCGTCGGTTGCGGGTGTTTTACCATTGCGCGTGCGTGTTATGCTGGATTGGTCTTTTTCTCATCCGGTAACGAAAGGACCGTCCATGCCTACTGATATCGAAATCGCACGTTCCGTCACGCCGCTGCCCATTACCGAGGTTGCCAAGAACGCCGGCGTCGACGTAAAACACCTGATTCCGTACGGC
>JAIJJM010000468.1 GCA_022728415.1 Collinsella sp.
AAGGAGTCGCTCGTCGTCGGTGGCGACCTGCTGATGCCGTTGGCACAGCCGGGTCAGCTCATCCCGGTCGACTCCGAGCATTCTGCCATCTACCAGTGCTATCTGGGCGAGAATCCGCGCGAGGCTCACTGCATTTGGCTTACCTGCTCGGGCGGTCCGTTCTTTGGCCGTACGCGTGACGAGCTCGATCGCGTGACGCGCGCCGATGCCCTGGCGCATCCCACGTGGGCTATGGGTGCCAAGATCACGATTGACTCCGCCACCCTCATGAACAAAGGCCTGGAGCGTATCGAGGCCATGCATCTGTTTGGCTGCGATCTTGATTTCATTAACGTGGTCGTGCAGCGCCAGTCCAAGATTCACTCCATGGTCGAGTTTGCCGACGGCTCTGTGATGGCGCATCTTGGTGCCTCCGACATGCGCATTCCCATCCAGTTTGCCTTCTCGTATCCTGAGCGTTGGGATACACCGGCTCCGCGTATCGATTTCCGCGAGTTGGGGCAGCTTACCTTTGACGCGGCCGATATGGATACCTTCCGCTGCCTCGCGCTGGCCGAACGTGCCGGCAAGACGGGCGGCACCATGCCGTGCGTGCTCAATGCCGCCAACGAGGTCGCCGTCGATGCCTTCCTGCATGATGGCTGCAGTTTTACCGATATCGACCGCATTGTGGAATCCTGCATGGATGCTCACGATGCGCAGACGGTCGATTCGTTTGAACAGCTTCGCGACATCGATGGCTGGGCGCGTGAAAAGGCCGCGCAGGTGCTCGCCGCAACCTGTTCTTAACCCAAAAGGATTGCTTTTTCGTTTTATGGATACTGTTCTGAGCGTTTTCTCATCGGTCTTTTGGGGCCTGCTGATGCTTTCCGTCCTCGTGTTTTTGCACGAGGGCGGCCACTTTTTGGCGGCGCGTGCCTGTGGCGTCCGGGTGACTGAGTTCTTTTTGGGCCTGCCGTGTCGCTTTGATATCCATCACACGTCTCGCCGTATCGGCACCAAGTTTGGTGTGACCCCGCTGCTGCTGGGTGGGTATGCTGCCATTTGCGGCATGGACCCGACGGATGTTTCGTGTGCCGGCCGCGTGCTCGCGGCCATCTATCGCCACGGCCGGGTGACGGTGGCCGATCTTGCCGTCGAACTCGAGCTGTCCGAGGAGGATGTACTCGAGGCCTGTGCCTTGCTGTTGGGCTGGGGCTCCATCGCTCCCTGGTATGAAGAAGGGGAAAAGCCTTCGCCCAGTTACTATCCCACCAAGTATCAGACCCTGCCACGTGACGCGGCGGGTTATACCACCTTTGACGGCCGTCGGTTCGATCGCGAGCATGCGACTGCAGAGGGCGATGTATGGGAACTGCCGTGCGGCGAGGCCGAATTCCTTGCACGCGAGCGCTCGCATACCTATTTGGGCCAGGGCTTTGTCAAGCGTGCCTTTATGCTGCTTGCGGGCATTATCGTCAATATCCTGACGGGCTTTTTGCTCCTTATGAGCATCTATTCCATCGCGGGCGTCACCATGCCGGTGGATACCAATGTGATCGGCCAGGTTGACGAAGGCTCGATTGCCGCCGCGGCGGGAATCGAGGGGGGCGACGCGATCCTTTCGGTCGACGGAGTATCGTGCTCTACTTGGATGGACGTTTACGATGCCATCGGCAAGGCTGCCGGTAAGGGCGATATCGCCATTGAGTACGAGCGTGACGGCAGGCAGCATTCGACCACAGTTGCGCTCAAAAAGGACGAGCGCCTAGGTGTGTATGCCTCTACGCAGGTGGTCCGCTTAGACCCTATCACGTCGGCTCGCCTTTCGTTCTCCTATGTCGTGCAGACAGCGGAGGGCGTGATGCGCCTGCTCCAGCCGCAGCATACGATGGAGATTCTCGATCAGTCCTCTTCGATCGTGGGTATTAGCGTTATGTCCTCACAGGCTGCTGCTGCCGGCCCTGCCACGTTCCTTTCGTTTGCCGCCCTCATTTCGTTCTCGCTTGGCTTTATGAATCTGCTGCCCATCCCGCCACTCGATGGCGGTAAGCTGGTCATCGAGATCATTCAAAAGGTTGCGGGCCGCGAGCTTCCGCTCAAGGTCCAGACGATTGTGAGCTATGTGGGCATCGCGCTCTTTGCGCTGCTGTTTGTCTATATGCTTCGTTCCGACATCCTTCGATTTATTCTATAGGGGAGTGTTTGGATTGTCTTTATCCCATCCTTTGCCTCGCGAGCTGACGCGCCCCGTGCATGTGGGCGGCGTGCAGATCGGTGGCGGCGCGCCGGTGGTGGTTCAATCTATGACCTGCACCGATACCGCTGATGCCCAGGCAACGCTTGCGCAAGTGTGCGCGTTGGCGCAGGCTGGCTGCGATATCGTGCGCGTGAGCGTGCCCACCGAGGCCGCGCTTGAGGGTTTCCGCACCATCTGTGCCGAATCCCCGGTGCCGATTGTCGCCGATATCCACTTTAACCATAAGCTCGCCATTGGTGCCGTTGAGGCCGGTGCTGCCAAGCTGCGCATCAATCCCGGCAATATCGGCGATTGGGCCAAGGTCGATGCGGTGATCGA
>JAIJJM010000469.1 GCA_022728415.1 Collinsella sp.
GTTCTTGGCATAGTCGGCGGGGGAAATCGCGCCGACGCATGCGCCCGGCCCGCGCCCGACATGGTAGTCAAAGCAGGGACGCCCGTTTTGCGCGCAGATCATATTGACGATGTCCTCTTCGCCCTTATGAGATTCGACGATGCGGCGGCAGCGGCGCCATTCCGCACAGGATGCCGAGCAAATAGGAATAACCTTGCGTAGCGTATCGATGGTCTCACGCGCCGCACGGCTATCGGTATAGGGGCCAAAATAGCGCGTTCCCGGTTTATGACGCTCTCGCGTGTATTTGATAGCCGGAAACAAGTCGCTCTTGGTAATGGCGATAAAGGGATAGCTTTTATCGTCTTTGAGATCGACATTAAAGTACGGATGGTACTGGCCAATTAGATTGCGCTCGAGCACCAATGCCTCGTGCTCGGTCTCCACCACGATATAGTCGAAGCTCGCCACCAGCTGCATCATGAGCGGGATCTTTTGACGCTCGTCCTGCAGCGTCACGTATTGACGCATACGGGCACGCAAGTTTTTTGCCTTGCCCACATAGATGACATCACCCTTGGCATCTTTCCAAAGATAGCAGCCGGGTTGCGTGGGAACGCGCGAAACCTGTTCGGCAAGTGTTGGAATGTTGTCGTGACCTGCCACGCGCACCTACTCGCGACGAAGCAGCGCCGAGACCTCGGGCATCTTAAAGACGAAGGCAAGACCGAAAGTTACGGCAAGCGAGACGACGCCTGCAACACAAACGTAGCCCAGGGTAATGAGGATCGAGCTGCCAAGCACTCCGACAAAGTGCTCGAGTGCCCACATGACGCCGGCACCCGCGGCAGCGCCCAAGCCACCGAACAAGAGGCCGAAGAAGCCGCCGTGCAGGATAGACTTGACCTGAAGGCCATGCAGACGACGGCGCAGCCACCACAGTGAGCATCCGACCAAGACCACGTAGTCAACGACGTACGAAAGCGCAATAGCCGGCATACCGTAGCCCAGCACCACGCCAAACAGCAGCACCGAACCGGCCTGACCGATAGCGGAGTACAGGCAATAGCGGCTATAAGGTTTCATATCGAGCAGGGCCGAGAAGCTCTTCTGCATCAGCACGACCACGCCGTAGAGCGGCAGGGAAAGTGCCAGATAGATAAGGAACTCCGACACCAGCGCCACCCCGGATTCATCGAACCTGCCGGCGCAGTAGATCATGTTGAGCGGACGGGCGAAGACGATCAGGTACAGCGCAAACGGAATCAGGAAAAAGAGCATCTGGGCGACACCGCGCGAAATGCCCGTGCGGACGCTGTCGTAATCCTTCTCCTGCGCATCGTGAGAGAGTTCGGTATAGAGTGCCGTCGAAAGCGAGGCGGCAATCAGCGCATAGGGCAATGTGTACCACAGACGCGCATATGCGATGACGGAAGGGCCGGTCTCGGGCTGCACCACCAGCGCGGCGGCATTGGTAATGGAGGTCGAGACAAACATGCACACCGTGGCGAGCAGCGTCGGGATACCAAGCGCAATCGTCTGTCGCAGCGCGGGGTCCCTAAAGTCGATATGGATATGAGGATGTACGTCATGCTTGCCAAGCGCGGGAATCTGGCAGGCCATCTGGACAAAGACGCCGAGGGTCGTACCAGCTGCGATCAAGATAATACCGGCCTGCTCGCCAAATTGTGCAGACACGGGAGCAAAGCCCATAAAGCTGGCGATGACGATGACGTTGTTGAGAACCGGGGCAAACGTCGACCAGAAGTAGTCGCGGTGTGCGTTGAGAACGCCCGAGAACACCGAGCCCAAGCCATAAAACAGAATTTGGATAGCAAAGAAGCGAAACATGAACGCAGCGGTGTCCATGCTGCCGCCATCGCCCGAAAGGAACGACTGCGTCCAAATAAAGCCGGGGGCAAACACGGTGCCCAGCAGCGAGATGCCGCCCAGCAGCAGAAGCAGAATACCGAGCAGGTTGCCGACATACTCGTTCGATGCCTCGCGGCCCTGCTCGCGCCTCACTCCCATATACACCGGCAAAAACGCCGTAACGAGCATGCCGCCCATCACGAGCTCGTAGAGCATGTTGGGCAGGTTGTTGGCAACCTGATAGGAGGACGAGAGCAGCGACATGCCGATGGCGGCCGCCATGGCCCACGTGCGGATAAACCCGGTGACGCGCGACACGATGGTCAGCACGGTCATGAGGCCAGCAGAACGACCAACCGTGGAGTAGTCCGACGAACCCATATCGTCTACGTCGTCCTGAGAGTCCTCATGAACCTCATCTTGTGGCAGTAAATCGTCCACGACGGCAAAGGAGCCGGTCATCGCAAAGGGATCGTCAACCAAAACGGCGTCATCAGCAGGTGCGGCGTCATCACTGTTCGGCATGTTGTTTCCGGATACGGCATCATCATCGAATATGGCGTGGTCGCCAAACACCGTGTCAACTTCTTTGGCGGCGACGGTTCGGGCAGAAAACGACAGAGGGTCCCAGTCGTCATCGCCGTCGATGGCCACGCCCTCAACGGGATCGGTCGAACCAAGCGGCGACCATTCGTCATC
>JAIJJM010000470.1 GCA_022728415.1 Collinsella sp.
GTCCGAGCTGGGCGAGGTCATGCTCAGCGACCGCCTGCGCCAGATTTCGGTCCGCCCTGCGCCCAAGCTTTCGGTGCGCGCGACCGTCAAGAGCAATCTGCTCGATGTCGAATTGGGCGCGAGCGGCCTTTCGGCGGCAGACCTTGCCATCTATCTGGACTCGTACAAGCGTCACCAGACGTTTGCGCGTCTCACGTCGGGCGACATCATTCGCTTGGACGAGGGAGCGCGCGCCGCGTTTGGCCTTGCCGAGGATCTGGGGGTCGATGCTGTCGACCTGCTCGACGGCGTGTCGCTCCCCGCGTCGAGTACCCTGTTCGTCGACAGCATGCTCGCGCGCACGCCCGCGCTCGAAGCCGATCGCGACGCTGCATTCCGTCGCACCGTCGAGCGCTTGGATACGCTCGGCAAGATGGACTTTACGGTGCCGGTCTCGCTCAAGGCCTCACTGCGCGGCTATCAGGTCGACGGCTACCAGTGGCTTGGCTCGCTCGAGCACCTGGGCCTCGGCGGCATCTTGGCCGACGATATGGGCCTGGGTAAAACGCTGCAGATGATCGCACATATCCTGGCACGCGTGGAGGCGGGGGACACTAAGCCCACGCTTGTGGTGTGCCCTGCGTCGCTTGTGTACAACTGGACCGCCGAGCTGGAGCGCTTTGCCCCGTCGCTCGATGTGTGTGCCATTGTGGACGCCAAGGCTCAACGCCGCTTGCAGATCGCCGGCGCCGACGAGCATAACGTGGTCGTGACGTCGTATGACCTCATGCGCCGCGATATCGACGAATATGCCGAGCAGGACTTTGCCCGCGTGGTGCTCGACGAGGCTCAGTACATTAAAAATCCGCTCACGCAGGTGGCGCGCGCCGCCAAGCGCCTGCCTGCCGGCGTGCGCTTTGCCCTGACGGGCACGCCCATCGAAAACCGCTTGTCCGAGCTCTGGAGCATCTTCGACTTTTTGATGCCGGGCCTGCTTGGCACGCGCGAATCGTTTGCCAAGCGCTTCGAGAGCCCGGTCGAGCACGCCGAGGGTGACAGCGCCGCTCGCCTGCAGGCGCTGGTGTCGCCGTTTGTGCTGCGCCGTGTCAAGGAGGACGTGGTGGCCGATCTGCCCGAGAAGATCGAGGACACCGTCATGGCACAGCTCACCGGCGAGCAGCGCAAGCTCTACCTGGCCAACCAAGACCGCATCGCCCAGCAGGTGCAGCATCGCGAGGCATCCGAGTTTAAGAAAGACAAGCTCAAGGTGCTCGCCGAGCTCACCAAGCTGCGCCAGATCTGCTGCGATCCGCGTCTACACTACGAGGACTACAAGGCGGGGAGCGCCAAGCTCGACGCTTGCATGGAGCTCGTGCACGGTGCGCTCGACGGCGGACATCACATTCTGCTGTTCAGCCAGTTCACGGGCATGCTCGATATCATTGGCAAGCGCTTGGCCAAGGAGGACATCGCCTTCCTTAAGCTCACGGGGGCTTCGTCCAAGGAGAGCCGCGCCAAGATGGTCGCGCAGTTCCAAGCGGGCGAGGTGCCGGTGTTTCTGATCTCGCTCAAGGCGGGCGGCGTGGGTCTCAACCTGACGGCGGCCGACGTGGTCATTCACTACGACCCATGGTGGAACGTGGCCGCGCAAGACCAGGCGACCGACCGCGCGCACCGTATTGGCCAGCAACATACCGTGACCGTGTACAAGCTCATCGCTAAGGACACGATCGAGGAGCGCATCATGCAGATGCAGGAGTCCAAACGCGACCTGGTCAACAGCGTGCTCGGCGGCGACGGCATTTCCTCGGCGCTGTTTACCCGCGAGGATGTTCTGGCACTGCTCGGCGGCGACGGGCGCTAGCCTCGCTCGTTATGTGTTCATTTGCGATGCCGTGGATGGTTCGCGCGCCTTTGGGCATAAGAAGCATCGAGGACATCGGCACATCAGCAAAGGAGAACATCATGGCGAAATTCTTTAAGGACCCCGACGGCAAGCTCATCGCCGCCCTTGGCAACGACGTTGCAACCCCTGCCGGCTGCACGGAGCTGACCGCGAACACCGAGGACGCGGCGCACGAGAAGCACGTGCCCGTCGTCGAGAGCGAGCGCGACGGTCACGTGATCCGCGCGCGCGTGGGCTCGGTCGAGCATCCTATGGTGCCCGAGCACTACATCGAGTGGATTGCCCTTGAGGCCGAGGGCCGTCTGGAGGTCCATTACCTCCAGCCCGGCATGAAGCCCGCGACGTTTTTTGCCGGCGGTTCCAAGACCGGTACCGTCTATGCCTATTGCAACCTGCACGGGCTGTGGTCCGCGACGTTCTAGGAGCGCGCCCCCGCTCGGGGTATCATAGCTAGCATATGCACATGCAAGCGCCGACTGCATCTTGCGGCCGGCGCTTTTACTGCGATAACGACGGTTTACGACGGAAAGGGCTGAGCCATGAAGCTCGCACTTGCACAGATCGATATGCGCCTGGGTGATATTGAGGGTATCTGCGGTCGCATCGAGGACCAGGCGCGCCTGGCTCACGAGCGCGGTGCGCGTGTGCTGTGCGT
>JAIJJM010000471.1 GCA_022728415.1 Collinsella sp.
TCCAGCCGCCGTTGGAGTTCGTTAAAGCGGATTACCTCCTGCTGGTTGAGCTCCCACAGGATGCGCAGCTTCCACTTGCCGCTTACCAGCCCCAGGGCAAATTTGACCGGACAGCCCTCCATGGTGTTGCCTCCCCACTAAGTATTTTCTTACCGGCTAAAGAAAAATTGCGTACTTGTACTTTTTTCGCCGCTGTCTATAATGATACCCACAAGGACCAGAAAAGGAAAGGGGTGTTTTAAAATGGAAATACAGCAGGCGATTGAGATCCGGCGGAGCATCCGTGCCTACGGAGACCGGCCGGTGGAGCGGGAGAAGCTGGAGGCCGTGCTCCGGGCGGGCAACCAGGCCCCCATCTTCGGCCGGCTCCACATGAGCGTCTTTGCGGGGCCGGAGCAGCTCCAAGCGGTGGACGCGGCGGCGGTGGCGGGCATGGCCCGCTCCGGCGTGCCCTTCCTGGAGAACCTGGCCGCCCAGGAGGGCTATCACCCTCTCTACGGCGCGGCGGCCCTGGTGGTGCTCTCCGCCCCCGGCGGCCTGGATGAGAAGGGCTTCAACATGGCCAATGTATCCTGCGCGGCGGAGAACATGCTGCTGGCCGCCGCCGGGCTGGGACTGGGCTCCTGCTTTCTGATGGGGCCCATGGCCGCCTTCTCCGACCCGGCGCTGCGGGCCCGGCTGGAGCTGCCCGGGGGCTACGAGCCCCTGGTAGGGGTGGCCCTGGGCTACGCCGCTCTGGAGCGCCCCGCCGCCCCGGAGCGGACGGACGCCGGTATCACCTGGTGCAGATAAGCAAAGCGGAGGCCGCCCTCTTGATATGTACCCAGAATTCTGGACACATAAAAAATTGAATTAGGTGCACATGGATGCCTCTCTGAATTTTGTAGGAGGCATCCATTTTGTTTTCTCTTGGATTCTTTCGTTGTTGTAGTAATTTATGTAGCCGTCAACAGCCTTGGCAAATGTTTCAAAAGAGGAATACTCTTTTTCATGCCCGTAGAACATCTCGTTTTTCATCCGTCCAAAGAAGGTCTCCATGATGCAATTGTCGTAACAGTTGCCCTTCCTTGACATGGATTGAATGATTTTGTGATCTTTAAGTGCCTGCCTGAAGTACACGTGCTGGTACTGCCACCCTTGATCAGAGTGAAAGATCAGGCCATCTACAGAGGGAAACTTCGTAAAAGCGCCGGCCAACATTCTCTGGATCTGTTCCATATTGGCACTTTGAGATAAATCATAAGAAATGATTTCGTTTGTGTTCATGTCGAGTATAGGAGAGAGATAACACTTCCCCCACGAAAAACCGAACTGAGATACATCGGTAGTCCATTTTTGCATAGGAGCTGTCGTGCTGAAATCCCGGTCAAGGATATTCTCAGCAACCTTGCCGACCTCGCCCTTGTAGGAATGATACTTTTCCTTTGGGCGCTTTCCTGCCAACCCCATAGTGTGCATAAGCCGTTGTACCCGCTTATGATTGACCTTGTGGCCGCGCCTTATCAGTTCCTGATATACTCTTCGCACACCGTAGCGGCCTTTATGCTGTGAGAAAATGTCTTTGATTTCATCTGCCAAGCAATGGTTTCGAACAGCAACTTGATCGGCCTTGCTCAACTCAAAATAATAGGTAGACCGTGCCATCTGCATAGATTTCAACAGATATTTCAATTGGTATCCTTTTTCACGCAGCTCTTTGATGATCGCTGCTTTCTCGCCTTGAGTTGCGCTGCGTGCCTCTCTTCTCTCAAGGCGATCTCTTTTTTTATAACTTCATTCTCCGCCTTTATATACTCGTTTTCTGCCCGAAGCCGGATCAATTCTTCTCGTTCGGATTCATTCAGTGGCCTTGCTTCTTCCTTTTTCATTTGGGGTACCCCTTTACTTGGACGACCTTTTTTCATTTCTACCAGGCCATTATACCCCTTTGTTTTATAGTTTTGAACCCATTGATACAATAGTCTATCTTGAATACCGGCCTCGATTGCCACTGACACACAGGATTTTCCGGACATTACTTGGGATACTAGTTCCAGCCGTTCTTCTGGTGTCCAGTTCCTGTTGAAATTTTTGTGTTTCAGTGCTTCTGGACCGCGGCTATCCTCTGCTCTTACCCATAGTCTCACTTTATCCCGAAAGGATTTATCGCTAACACCTTCCGGCGTTTCTGGCCATTTTCCTTCTCGATACAGTTCTACACATTTCCTTTTGTACTCATATGTGTACCGCATAATAATACCCCCTCTACTGGGTGTCCAGTAAAGGGGGTACATATCAGCTGGGCACTCCGCTTTCTGGCTAATAGGGGTTGCCTTGATATCCGATGTGCAAGAGAGGCTCCGATGGACGGTACCATCTGTCTCTGCGGCTCCTCCGCAGAAATGGTGGCCGGAAGACCGCTCACGTGGGCCCATAGTTGCCGAACTGGGTGTGGCTGCCACCCTCAATCTCCACAGTGTTTTCCGCGTAGCTGATGTGATCCTCCACACTCTGGTTGAGGGAACTGTGCTCTGACCTGTCAATGACCGTCCATCAGA
>JAIJJM010000472.1 GCA_022728415.1 Collinsella sp.
ATTGATGACAACACCATCGTGACCCCGCAGGCCAAAGACGAAGCTGCTGAATTGGGCGTCGAGCTGGTCTTTGGTGCCGCGCCCGCAGCGACGCAGCACAAGACGGCTGAGCCTGCACCCGAGCATCACGAGGCACCTGTTGCCCGCAAGCCCGAGCATCACGAGGGGCACGAGGCCGCTATGAGTGCCGAGGAGATCGAGCGTCTTATTCGCGGCGCTCTGGACACCGGCATTTGGAGCGAGCAGCAGGTTGAGGATCTTCTTGGGCATGCCGCCCCGTTGACGGTGAGTGTTGGCGTGTCCGGTCGTCATGTCCATCTGTCCCAGGAGGACCTTGAGGCTCTGTTTGGAGCCGGCTACGAGCTTACTCCCATCAAAGAGCTCTCCCAGCCCGGACAATTTGCCGCCAAAGAGACAGTGACGCTCGTGGGCCCCAAGGGTGTTATCGAGCGCGTGCGCGTGCTTGGTCCCGTGCGCCCGTCCACTCAGGTTGAGGTGCTGCGCGGCGATACGTTCAAGCTGGGCGTTCCTGCTTGCGTGCGCATGAGCGGCAAGCTTGAGGGCACGCCGGGCATCACGCTCGCTGGTCCCCATGGCACCGTTGCCCTGTCCCAAGGCGTCATCGTTGCTGCGCGTCATATTCATATGACGCGCGATGAGGCCGCCAAGCGCGGGCTTCATGACGGCCAGGTCGTGTCGATTGCTTTTGGCGGCGAGCGCGGCGGACGTCTTGACAACGTGGTCGTGCGTGCCAACAACACGAGCGCCCTCGATTGTCATATCGACACCGAAGAGGCAAATGCCTTCGGTATTAAAAACGGTTCTGTTGTAGAGATCATCAAGTAGATCTCTGCGAAATAGGAGGTAACAAAAATGGCAAACACTACCCAGGCCCTCGGCATGATCGAGACCCGTGGACTGATCGGCTCCGTCGAGGCCGCCGACGCCATGGTCAAGGCCGCAAACGTCACCCTCGTGGGTAAAGAGGAAATCGGCGGCGGCCTCGTGACCGTCTTCGTCCGCGGCGACGTGGGCGCCGTCAAGGCGGCAACCGACGCGGGCGCAGCCGCCGCCCAGCGCGTGGGCGAGCTCATCTCCGTGCACGTCATCCCGCGCCCCGACGGCTCCGTCGAGTCCATCCTGCCCGGCGGCGCCGCATAATCGCGCGTCCGCACGAGCTGTTCTATCCGATTGATTCGAAAGGAGTCTCATGCAGGACTACGATTTCGATCTTCAGAGCATCCAGGCGGTTCGCGACCTCGCCCGTAAGGGTAAGATCGCTGCGAACCAGCTTGCTCATTACGACGAGGAACGGATCGACCGCATCCTCCGTAACATGGTGGAGGTTGCCGAGGAAAACGCCCAGGTGCTCGCCAGCATGGCTGTCGAGGAGACGGGCTTTGGCAAGGTTTGCGACAAGGTGTACAAGAACCATATCGCCAGCGCCTTGCTCTATGAGGAGATTCGCGACAAGAAGACCATTGGCGTTATCGACGCCGACGAGAAGAATCAGGTCATCTCCATCGCCGAGCCGGTTGGCCTGCTGATGGGCATCGTTCCCTCCACCAACCCCACCTCTACGGTCATCTACAAGGCGATGATCGCCCTCAAGGCGCGTAACGCTATCGTCTTTTCGCCGCATCCCGCTGCCGCCAAGTGCACGGGCATGGCCATCCAGCTCATGAACCAGGCGGCTGTCGAGGCGGGTGCCCCCGAGAACGTGATCCAGGGCATCACGCTTTCTTCCATGGCGGCCACCAACGAGCTCATGCATGCTCCCGAGGTTGCCATGATTATCGCTACCGGCGGCCCCGGCATGGTCAAGGCTGCCTACAGCTCCGGCAAGCCCGCACTGGGCGTGGGTGCTGGCAACTCGCCTGCCTATATCGAGCGCACCGCCAACGTGCACGATGCCGTCCGTCGCATCCTTGCCTCCAAGACGTTTGACTACGGCACGATCTGCGCTTCCGAGCAGAGTATCATCTGCGAGACCTGCAATCGCGATGCCGTGATGGCTGAGTTCCGCGCTCAGGGCGGTTACTTCATGACCGAGGAGGAGTGCAAGAAGGTTTGCGCTCTGCTTTTCCGCAACGGTCACTCCATGAGTCCCAAGTTCGTGGGCCACAGCCCGCAGTCGATCGCGCAGGCGGCTGGTATCACGATCCCCGAGGGCACTCGTGTGCTTATTGGCGAGCAGCACGGCGTGGGCGATGCCTGGCCGCTGTCCTACGAGAAGCTCACCACTGTTTTGGGCTTCTATACCGTCTCCAACTGGGAAGAGGCCTGCGAGCTCTCCATCGAGCTGCTGCAAAATGGCATCGGCCATACCATGAGCATCCACACCACCGATAAGGACATGGTGCGCAAGTTCTCCGTCAAGCCGGCTTCCCGCATCCTGGTGAACACCGGCGGATCCCAGGGCGGTACGGGCGTCATCACCGGTCTTGACGTCGCGCTCACGCTGGGCTGCGGCACCTGGGGCGGCAGCTCCGTTTCCGAGAACGTGGGCCCGCAGCATCTCATCAACGTG
>JAIJJM010000473.1 GCA_022728415.1 Collinsella sp.
CAGCGTGAGCTCATCATCGGTGACCGTAAGACCGGTAAGACCGCCATCGCCATCGACGCTATTCTCAACCAGCGCGGCAAGGGCATGGTCTGCATTTATGTCGCCATCGGCCAGAAGGCCTCCACGGTTGCCAACATCCGCGAGACCCTCGCTGAGCACGGTGCGCTCGACTACACCATCATCGTTTCGGCGACCGCTGCCGATTCCGCCCCTATGCAGTACATCGCGCCTATGGCCGGTGCCGCTATCGGCGAGTTCTTCATGTACAACGGCGAGGACGGCAAGCCCGCCAGCGAGACCAACCCCGGCGGTCACGTGCTCGTCATCTACGACGACCTGTCCAAGCAGGCCGTGGCATACCGTCAGATGTCGCTGACGCTGCATCGTCCGCCCGGACGCGAGGCCTATCCTGGTGACATCTTCTACCTGCACTCTCGTCTGCTCGAGCGTGCCGTCAAGATGTCCAAGAAGAACGGCTACGGTTCCATGACGGCGTTGCCGATCATCGAGACCCAGGACGGCGACGTCTCGGCCTACATTCCGACCAACGTCATTTCCATTACCGACGGTCAGATCTACCTGCAGTCCGAGCTCTTCTTCCAGGGTCAGCGCCCGGCAGTCGACGTGGGTATCTCCGTGTCCCGCGTCGGTGGCGATGCACAGACCAAGGCCATGAAGCAGGTCGCCGGTAACCTCCGTCTGGACCTCGCTTCGTATCAGGAGCTCGCCGGCTTTACGCAGTTTGGCTCCGACCTCGACGAGGCTACGCAGAAGCAGCTTACCCACGGCGCTCGCATGACCGAGCTCCTGAAGCAGCCGCGTTATAAACCGTTTGAGGTTGGCGAGCAGATCGTTGCGCTGTTCGCTGGCAACGAGGGCTTCTTGGATGACCTGGAGATCGCCGACGTGCTGCCCTTCCGTGCCGAGCTCATCGAGTACATGGACAATGGCTTTGGCTCGCTGCTCGACAAGGTTCGCGCCAAGAAGATCGACGACGACACCAAGGCCGAGCTCTTGCGTGTCATCGGTGACTTCAAGCAGCAGTTCATGGCCAAACACCATTCGGATGTTTCTGTATCAGAGGAGAACTAAGCCCTATGGCCAACCTTCGCGACATTAAGAAGCGAATCTCCTCGGTTACCACGACCAAGCAGATCACGCGCACGATGGAAATGGTCTCTACGGCCAAGATCCGTCGTGCCCTCGATCGCTCCAAGCAGGCCGAGCCCTATAAGGAGGCGCTGACCGACGTCATGTTGACGGTCGCCGGCGACGCCTCCTGCTCGGGCAACGATCCCATGCTGCATAAGCATGAGAGCGTCAAGCATGGCCTGATTGTCGTTATTGCCTCGGACCGCGGCCTTGCCGGCGGATTCAATACGACGGTGGAGCGCACGGCCGAAAAGCTCGCCGCTTCTTGGGCGAACGATGGCATCGAGTGCGAGATCATCGCGTGCGGACGCAAACCGGCCACGTATTTCCGCGACCGCGCAAACGTCATCATGCACTTTGAGGGCAATTCCTCCGAGCCCGATTTCAATCAGGCTCGCATGATGTCCTCTCATATCTGCGATGCGTATCGCGCCGGTGAGCTTGACCGTGTCGAGCTTGTTTACCACCACGCCAAGAACCGCGTGGATCAGGAGCTTCGCGTCGAGCACTTGCTGCCGCTCGATCCCGAGATGATCGCTATGGCCCACGGTCCGCGTAAGAACGAGACCGACGCCCCTAAGCGCATCTCGTCCACGTTCGAGTTTGTGCCCTCTCCCGAGCATGTTCTCGGCAAGCTTGTGCCGTCATATATCTTGACGGTCATTTACCAGGCCCTGATCGATTCGGCGGCCGCCGAGCAGGGTGCGCGCCGCAAGGCCATGCACTCCGCAACGGAAAACGCCACCGCGATCATCTCGACCCTTACCCGCACGTATAGTCGCGTGCGCCAGGCTTCGATCACGACCGAGATCAACGAGATCGTCGGCGGAGCCTCAGCATTGGAGGAACAGTAATGGCTAATAACACCGTAAAGCTTGCGGTCGAGGAAGCCACCAAGAAGACGACTGCCGGCGATGGTCGCATTGTGCGTATCATCGGCCCTGTCGTCGACGTCAAGTTTGACGGTGCGGTGCCCCCGATCTACAACGCGCTCACGGTCGAGGCCGAGACCCCGATCGGTCACCTGAGCACGATTCTCGAGGTTGAGAGCCAGCTTCCGGGCGGCGTCGTCCGCACGGTCGCCATGTCCTCGACCGACGGTCTGCAGCGTGGTCTCATCGCCACCGATACCGGTGAGCCCATGAAGATGCCCGTTGGCCCCAAGACGCTCGGCCGCATTTGGAACGTGATGGGCAAGCCTGTCGACGGTAAGCCCATGCCCGAGGTGGAGGAGTTCTATCCCATCCACCACGCAGCGCCCCGCTTCGACGAGCTCACCACCAAGACCGAGATCTTCGAAACCGGCATCAAGGCCGTTGACCTGCTCGAGCCCTACATCCGTGGCGGCAAAACGGGTCTGTTCGGCGGCGCCGGCGT
>JAIJJM010000474.1 GCA_022728415.1 Collinsella sp.
CTTGGCCGTGGAGGTCTGGTTAAACTTCTCGGTGCCGAGCTTCTCCTCGACCTTGTGCTCAATCGGCTGACCGTGGCAGTCCCAACCGGGGACAAAGGGAACCTCATAGCCCCGCATCATCCAGTAACGGTTGATCATGTCCTTGGAGATCTTGTTCATGGCGTGGCCGATGTGGATCGGGCCGTTGGCGTACGGAGGGCCGTCGTGCAGCACGAACTTCTTGTGACCCTCGTTCTTCTTTAGAACTTGCTCGTAGACCTTGTTGTCCTGCCAGTCCTTGAGTCGCTTGGGCTCGGACTTGGAAAGACCGGCACGCATGGGAAATCCGGTTTTGGGCAGATTCATCGTCTGCTTATACTCGTTTGCCACGGTACCCCTTTCATGTCGTGGGCGCGCACGCCCGTTGGGCACCAAAAAGGCGCCCGTCCCTGCAAGCTGGGACGAAGCGCCAGAAAACGGGCTGTACGCCCGCAAAAGCTCTTCGCTTAACCACCCAGCTTAGATGCCCTCGCCCGCGTTGCCGCGCGCTCGCATCCGTTACTCGGCTGATCTGTATCGACGACCATCTCGGCGATATCTACTAAGACGAACCTGCACGGCACGTCCGTTGGGACCGCAGCTCCGGGGTGATTTTCGTCGGTCGCATGTACGGGTTCTCAGCGCTCCCCGCTCTCTGTAGCATGCGGACGGCCGACTACTCGTCCCCATCAACGCTTATGGCGTGTATCCTAGCACGTTCCTCGCCGGCGAAAAACCCTCAACACTGGTTTAATACGTTCGAAATTTCTTACGGCTGTGGACCTTCTCTTGGAGCAAAATACCTGTAAGCACTTTATCGAACGAAAGAAGGTTGCTATGCGCACGATCGGAATGAGCGACTATACCGTTGGCGAAGACTGCTTTGACGAGCTGCCCGGCGCGTTGGCCGAGTACGGAGCAACCAAGGTCGTAATCATCGGTGGCAAACGAGCACTGGCCGCAGCACTTCCCGGTATCGAAGCTGCGCTGGCAGGTACCGACGTCGAGATTTTGGAGAAGCGCGTCTATGGCACCAACAGCACGCGTGCCAATATCGTCAAGGTCGTGAACTCCCCTGCCTGCCAGGAAGCCGACGTGCTCATCGCATGCGGCGGCGGCAAGGCGCTCGACACCGTGAAGACCGCTGCCATTGAGCTCAAGAAGATCGTCTTCACCGTCCCGACGATCTGCTCCAACTGCTCGGCCGCGACCGCCATTGCCGTTGTCTACAACGACGACGGCTCGCTCGAGGGCTATTCGTACCCCAACCGCCCGGCGCACATCTTCATCAACCCCAAGATCATCGCCGAGGCACCGGCAGAGTACTTCTGGGCCGGAGTGGGCGATGCTCTGTCCAAGCAGCCTGAGGTCGAGTACGCCACGAGCGCCGGTAACCTGGAGCACACCGCCGGTCTTGGCCTGGCACTCGCGCACACCTGTTCCGAGCCGCTGTTTACCTACGGCGTGCAGGGTCTTGAGGACGTGCGCCAGGACCAGTCGACCGAAGCCGTCAAGCAGATCGCGCTCGACATCGTGGTCAACACGGGCTATGTCTCGAACCTGACCAACCAAAACGACTACTACTACAACTCGAGCGTGGCGCATGCGTTCTACAACGCCACCTGCAGCATCCCGCGAGAGGGCTCCTACCTGCACGGCGAGGTCGTGAGCCTGGGCGTGCTGGTGCTGTTTGCCTATACGGGCGATACCGAGAACCTTGAGCGCTACGCCGCCTTTAACAAGCAGATGGGGCTGCCTGTGACGCTTGAGCAGGTCGGGCTTTCCGAGGCCGATATCCCTGCCCTGTGCGAGTTCGCACATGCCACCAACGAGTGGAAGCAGGGCAATCCGGAGCCCTTCACCGACGAAAAGTTCGCCGCTGCTATCAAGTCCGCCAACACCTACGGCCACACCATCCTGGCCTAACCTGCCAAAAAGGGACAGGTTTATTTTGGTAGGTTTTATCTGGGAAAACACCATTGAACATTACTGAAATAGTTTATCGCCGCAGCAATAGGGGCAGTCATCCATTCGATGGCCGCCCCTTTTCTTTTATTGCTGCAACATGCTCTGATCGAATTCGCTTGCCGGGATTACGCGGTATCCGTGGCGAAGGAGCTGGTCGACGAGGACGCCATTGCCCGGCGTGAGGGTTCCGCTGAAGGTTCCGTCGTAGATGCGGCCCACGCCGCACGAAGGGCTGCGATCCTGCAGGATGCACGCGGCAATCTCGGATGGACCACCTGCCTGCTCGCACATATCGAGCGCGCGCAGGGCGCCCAAGCGGAACTCGCGATCGACCGACACACCCTCACGGGTGCGGACCTCACCGCCCACGATCTCGGAAGGGTCACGCGGCGTCGGCAAGCCGCCAAAGACCTCAGGGCACACGAGAAGCACCTCGGCCCCTGTGTGCTCGCACGCTTCGACCAGCTCGCGATGGTAGTTATCGAGCCCGTTATACTTACAGCTCTCGCCCATCAAGCAGGCGCTCACCACGATCTTCAA
>JAIJJM010000475.1 GCA_022728415.1 Collinsella sp.
GGACTGGGGTCTGGACCGCAAGAAGGGCGGCCTGTTCCTGGTACCGGGAAACGCCTATGGCACCACCAAGGGCGGCATGCGCTTTTTGCTGCGCGATATCATCTCCAACAAGACGCTGTTCCAGCGCTCGGACAAGCCCTATGTCGTGATGATGGGCACCAACATCATCTTTAACATGGACCTCAACACCATCATCGAGGCGCACGAGAACTCCGGTGCCCAGATGACCGTGGTGTACTCCAAGGCTACGCGCAACATCGATGACGAGACCAAACTCGAGATTAACGAGAACGGCCGCCTGACGGGCGTGAGCGCCGGCGTCGTGTACGGCGACAACTCCTCTATGGACTGCTGCATCGTCAACCGCCAGACGCTGCTCGAGATTATCGATCACTACCAGGCCGCCGACTATCTGGACCTGCTCGAGGCACTCCAGGGCGACTTTGGCAACATCGACGTGTGCAGCTACGAGTACAAGGGCGAGGTCGTAGGCGTGTTTAGCGAGAAGTCGCTGTATCGCCGGAGCATGGACCTGCTCGACCAGACCGTGTCCGACAAGCTCTTTGACCCCGAGCGCCCGATCCTGACCAAGGCCCACGACGTGCCGCCTTCGCGCTATGCGACCGGCAGCCACGCGTGCAACTCGATCATCTCGGCCGGCTGTATCATCAAGGGTACCGTGCGCAATTCGATCCTGTCGCGCGGCGTTGTGGTTGAGGAAGGTGCTTCGGTGACCAACTCGATCATCAACCAGAGCTGCATCATCAAGAGCGGCGCACGCGTCGAGAACGCCATTCTGGACAAAAACAACGTGGTCCCCACCAACACCGAGCTTCGCGGCACGCCCGAGAACATCCTGGTGCTGGGCAAGGCCCCGTTAACATCTGATACCACCATCGCACGTTAACGTTGGCACCGCGACATCGCTCGTAACATGTGGAATAGCCGCCCGGTTTGTGCCAGGCGGCTATTCTCGAATTGCAACATGGGAGACAATATGGCAGATTCCAGCAAAAAGATGCAGATCGTGTTTGCCTCGGCCGAGTGCGCACCGTTTGTAAAGACCGGTGGCCTGGGCGACGTGGCAGGCTCGCTGCCTGCGGCGCTTGTGCGCGCCGGCGCCGAGGTCATCGTGATGGTGCCCAAGTACGCCACCATCAAGGACGAGTACAAGTCCCAGATGCAGCACTTCTCCGACTTTTACGTGAGCCTGGGCTGGCGCAGCGAGTACTGCGGGCTCGAGAAGCTCGAGCACGACGGCGTCACGTACATGTTCATCGACAATGAGTGCTACTTTGCACGCGACTATCCGTACGGTTTCTTTGACGACGGCGAGCGATTTGCGTTCTTCTCCAAGGCTATCACCGAGAGCCTGCAGCACCTGCCCGAGGGCTTTGAGTGCGACATCCTGCACTGCAACGACTGGCAGACGGCACTGGCTCCCGTATTCTTGCGCGAGTTCTACCAGGGCCTGCCGCTGTACGACCGCGTCAAGACCGTTTTCTCGATCCATAACGTGGCGTTCCAGGGCCAGTTTAGCGACACCGTGATGGAGGACATCCTGGGCGTGGCGCACATTCCGGCGGCCGCCTCGCAGCTGCGTTGCGACGCCTGCAGCATCAACTACATGCTGGGCGCGCTGCGCTATGCCGATGCCATCACCACGGTGAGCCCCACCTATGCGGGCGAGATCCAGACCCCAGAGTTTGGCGAGGGCCTGGACGGCGTGCTGCGCGAGCGATCCTATGCGCTGCAGGGCATTTTGAACGGCATTGACGTGGCGGGCTTTGACCCGGCGACCGACAAGCGCATTGCCGCCAACTACACCGTCGAGGACCGTTCTGGCAAGGCCGTGTGCAAGGCCAAGCTGCAGGAAGAGCTGGGGCTCGAGGTGCGCGACGACCGTCCGCTCATGGTGATGGTCACGCGCCTGACGCGCCAGAAGGGCATGGACCTGGTCATGTACGCGCTCGACCGTATTTTGGCCGGCGGCGTGCAGGTAGCGGTGCTGGGCACCGGCGACCGCGACTACGAGGATGGCCTGCGCTACTTCCAGGACAAGTACCCTGGCACCATGGCCGCACGCATCGAGTTCGACCCTGCGCTGTCGCAGCGTATGTATGCCGCCGCCGATATGTTCCTGATGCCTTCGAAGTTTGAACCCTGCGGCCTTTCACAGATCATCGCCATGCGCTACGGCACCCTGCCCATCGTGCGCGAGACTGGTGGTCTGAAGGACACGGTGATCCCGTATAACGAGTTTACCGGCGAGGGCACGGGCTTCTCGTTTAGTAACTTTAACGGCGACGAGATGGGCGACGCCGTGTTCCGCGCGGCGCGCCTGTTCTGGGACAACCGCGATGTCTGGAACCAACTGGTCACGCAGGCAATGAGCCAGGACTTTAGCTGGACGCGCTCGGCCGACAAGTATCTGGACCTGTATTTCTTTATGCATCCGGAGATTGAGCGCCCGGCAGCGGTTGCCGACGAGCCCGCGGTTATGGCCGAGAAGGCTGAGGCCG
>JAIJJM010000476.1 GCA_022728415.1 Collinsella sp.
TGCTCAAACACGGCAGCCAGATCGGGCTCCAAGCCCTCCAACTCGCGAATACGACGCTTACGCTCCAAGGCACCCGAAGCCTCACCGGCATCGAGGCCCACGCGCACCAGGCCGCCGCAGGCAACGCGTGCGCCATCGGGAGTCACATAGGTCACACCGTTAACGACGGGCGCGGCCAGTGCGGCAGCCAAGTCGTCCACTACGTAATAGCCGCCGAGCAGCGCCTCGACGACCGGACCGTAGCCCGCACGCACGGACAGGCGGTCAACAAGTCGGGTACCGGAGGCGCCCTTGGCGGCGGTAGAGCCGCTTACGCCGCGCGCCACCAGCAGCGCCTCGCCCGAGGCCTTCTTCTGGTCCAGGGCAGCGCGACCGGCGCGCTCGAGTGCGGCAGCATTATCGAACAACAGGGCATCGATATCGCCGGCGAGCAGCTGCTCAACAAGGCCCTCAAGCTCACGCGGGGCCTCGAGCACATCACCCAGACGACCCGAGACATCGTCGCCCAGCGCGCCCACCAGACGGCTTACAAGCGGCGAGCTGTCGGCCATGCGGGCATCGAGCTTCTTTTGGCTCGCGAGCTCCGAGCGCACCTCGGACAGCTTGTTGCGCGCCTCGCTCTCGCGGGCACGCAGGTCCTTGAGGGCAGCGCGTGCCGTCTCGGTGGCCTCGCGCGCATCGATCTGGGCCTGACGAGCCGCCTCAAGGGCGCTCTCAAGCTCCTCAGCACGGTCGCGGCGGCTATCAAGCGATGCCGTGACCTCCTCGAGCTGCTCATCGATCTGCTCCAGGCGCGAGGCATACATGTTGTCCTCGACCTCGGCATTGGAAAGCGAATCCTTTACCTTGGCGAGCTCGAGCGCAGCATTATCGGCAACGCGCTGCACATCGCGCTGCTCGCGCGTAAGCTGCGAAATCTGTGCATCAAGTGCCATACGGCGCTCATGAAGCTCGGCGGCGGCAGGACCAGCAGCGTCGACGTCCTCCTGGGCCTGCATATGCGCGCCGGTCACTTCCTCGAGCTGGGCGCGTGCGTCCTCGAGCTCCTCGACCACGCGACGGCGCTGATGCTCGGAGCTCGAGATCTGGCCGCGCATGTCGGACAGGCGCGACACCATGTTATGGCCCTTTTCCTCGAGCAGGCGCATATCGGAGTTAATGCGACCGACCACATCTTGCATATGGCGGCGCTGCTCGCCCAAGTCGCCCACAAACAGGCCCTTTTCTTCGAGCATGACCTGGAGCTTCTCGAGCTCGCGCTCTTTCTCACCCAGGCGGTACTGCGCGAGCTCCAGCTCGGCGGCGCCCTCCTTAGAGCGGCTCTCCAAGTCGTTCCACTGCGCTTGCAGCGAACGCAGCTCGTCGACGGCCAGCATCTGCGTAAGCTCGTTCGCGCGCGAGGACAGCTCTTTGTACTTGCGCGCGCGATCGACCTGACGCTCCAGCGGTCGCAGCTGACGGGCGATTTCCTTGTTGATGTCGCGGGCACGCGTCAGGTGCTCGTCCATCGACTTAATCTTTTTGAGCGCACGCTCCTTGCGACGCTTATGCTTGGAGATGCCGGCGGCCTCCTCGATGAGGGCGCGGCGCTCCTCGGGGCGGCTCTGCAAAATGGCATCGAGCTTGCCCTGGCTGATGATGGAATGCGTATCCTTGCCCAGTCCCGAATCGTGCAGGATGTCCTGGATGTCCATCAGGCGGCACGGGCTCGAGTTGATGAGGTACTCGCTCTCGCCCGAGCGATACATGCGGCGGGTGATAGCCACCTCGTCAAAGTCGACGGGAAGCATATGGTCCGAGTTGTCGAGCACCAGCGTGACCTCGGCCACACCCACCGGTTTACGCGCCGACGAGCCCGAAAAGATGACGTCTTCCATGGCCTGGCCGCGCAGCTGCTTGGCGCTCTGCTCACCCAGGACCCACAGAATCGAGTCGGATATGTTCGATTTTCCCGAGCCGTTGGGACCGACGATGACGGTCAGGCCCGGCTCAAACGTCATATGGGCGCGGTCGGCAAACGACTTAAACCCTTTGAGCGTGAGGGACTTGAGATACACGGTTCCTCGCTTAAACAGGCTTCTTGTTCAGAATCACGCCGTTGGTGGTGTAGCCCATGCGGTCGAGCGCCTCGAGCGCGGCAGCTCCCTCTGCTTCCTTCTTGGAGGAACCGGTGCCGCGGCCCTGGCGGATACCGTCGATGAGCACCACGGCGGTAAAGGTCGGTGCGTGCGCCGGGCCCTCAGAGCCAACGAGCTTGTACGCCGGAGGCTCGTGGCCGTCGGCCTGCACGCACTCCTGCAAAAACGACTTGGGGTTCGCAGGATGCTCGGCGCGCTCGGAGGCCAAATGGGGCTTAAGCGTGCGATGGATGAACTCCGCCGCAACGTCCCAGCCGGCATCCAGATACAGCGCGCCCACGAGCGACTCGTAGACGTTCTCGAGCGCCGAATGCAGGCCGCGCGCGCCCGTGCCGGTCTCGGAGGCACCAAAGATGATGATGTCGTCGATGCCCAGCTCATG
>JAIJJM010000477.1 GCA_022728415.1 Collinsella sp.
GCCCGTTACGGAGGGGCGCTAACGAATCGGCCAGTAAGGCCCGAAAGAAAGGTAGGAGGCCATGACGAAAGGTCTGCACGTGCCTTCCGAGATCGGCAAGCTCAGGAAGGTCTGCCTGCACCGTCCCGGCGACGAGCTCCTCAACCTGCCGCCCGACGAGCTCGAGCGGCTCCTGTTCGACGACGTCCCGTTCCTTGAGGTCGCGCAGCAGGAGCACGACACCTTCGCCCAGATCCTGAGGGACCAGGGCGTGGAGGTCCTCTACCTCGAGAACCTCGTCGCCGAGGTGTTCGACCAGGTCCCCGGCGCCCGCGCCGAGTTCACCGACCAGTACATCGCCGAGGCCGGCATCCGCGGCCAGCACATGCCGCAGGTCGTCCGCGAGAAGCTGGACTCCATCGAGGACAACCTCGAGTTCGTCAAGAAGACCATGGCCGGCATGACCAAGGCCGAGATCGAGCTGCCCCTCACGGCGTCCACGACCCTCGACTCCCTGGTCAACTCCGAGTCCGAGTCCGACCTGATCATCGACCCGATGCCCAACCTCTACTTCACCCGCGACCCGTTCGCGGTCGTCGGCGAGGGCGTCAACCTCAACCGCATGTACTCGGTCACCCGCAACCGCGAGACCCTGTACGGCAAGTACGTCTTCAAGTACCACCCCGACTACAGGGACGTCTCCCTGTACTTCCGCCGCGACTGCCAGTTCCACACCGAGGGCGGCGACGTGCTGAACATCAACGAGAAGACCCTCGCCGTCGGCATCTCCCAGCGCACCCAGGCCGCCGCGATCGACGTCATGGCCCAGAACATCTTCTGGAACTCCGACTCCAGGGTCGAGCGCATCCTGGCCTTCGACATCCCGGTCTCGCGCGCCTTCATGCACCTCGACACGGTCTTCACCCAGATCGACGTCGATAAGTTCACGATCCACCCCGCCATCATGGGCACCCTGCGCGTCTACGAGCTGACCGCCGGCAAGAACCCGGGCGACGTGAACATCCGCCTGATCGAGGACACCCTCGAGCACGTCCTGGAGGACGCCACCGGCGTCGACCAGGTCAAGCTGATCCCCTGCGGCGGCGGCGACCCGATCGCGGCCTCCCGCGAGCAGTGGAACGACGGCTCCAACACCCTGTGCGTCGAGCCCGGCAAGATCTGCGTCTACGCCCGCAACACCGTCACCAACGACGTGCTGTACAAGGAGGGCCTGGACCTCCTCGTCGTGCCCTCCGCCGAGCTCTCCCGCGGCCGCGGCGGCCCGCGCTGCATGAGCATGCCCTTCTGGCGCGAGGACCTCTAAGGTCTTCAAGGACCCCTACAGGTCTTACTACATACATCTAACTGCCGTTAGATGTCTCCCATTGGGGCGGTGCGGATATTCGCATCGCCCCGATCCTGTTTGAGGGACGTCAACACGATTGGATGACTGCTTTTGTAAGGAGTTTGGCCATGGACATCAAGACCATCGGCGTTGAGGAGTAGCTCAACGTTTGGGCGAAGAGCGCTACGAGGGATATCGTCTCGTCGACGATCTCGCCGCTTACCATGGGTGAGCTGCGCGTGCTCGACGAGCAGGACGGCGCCACGTTCTACGAGCGCCTGGACCGCGAGTAGATGAACTACGGCTGGATCGAGGGTTCGCCCGACTTTAAGGCAGAAGTCGCCAAGCTCTATCGTCGCGAGATCAACCCCGACCATATCCTGCAGACCAACGTCTGTACGGGTGCGAACCTCAACGCCACATGGCCGTGGGTGAGCCCGGCGACCATGTGATTGCCGAGTGGCCTACCTATGCGCCGCTCTACGAGATTCCGCGTACGCTGGGTGCCGAGGTCGAGTACTGGGAGCTTCGCGAGGGCCTGAGGCTTTTGGGCGAGGCACTGGCGGAGTTCGATCGCTAGGATACCGACGGCTCTCAAAGCCGCTCAAATCTGTCTAAGATTATCGATAACAGACCCGTTTCCCGTGAGGAGAGCGGGTCTGTTTTTCTATACCGAGAAGTCAAGTTGTTACAAATGAGGCCGTAAGGCGAGCCGGTATCCGTTGGGCCTTATACTGAGCTTCCGGTGAACGGTACCAAGCGTCTGGTAAACGGTAATATGCATACCAGAAATGAATAGGACAAACTTTTTTCTGAATAAAAATGAAAATGGTTGAGACGTGGTATGAATCGCTAATTATATTCATATCCGAAGTGAAAATATGCAATTTGAGGGTGGTTTAGAAAGATAAGTTTCAATCAATTATCAGATTGGAAAAGCGTTTAAGCACGTAAATACACTTTATTATGTCGAAGTGCGCCATGCGTGAAGTATATGTGTATGCCGTTCACCCCTTATAAAAAACCGTTCGGGGGCGAGGTGGAAGTATGGGCTAATTTTGGATATAAATATATCGTCAGCAAGCAGCGCCCGTTACGGAGGGGCGCTAACGAATCGGCCAGTAAGGCCCGAAAGAAAGGTAGGAGGCCATGACGAAAGGTCTGCACGTGCCTTCCGAGATCGGCAA
>JAIJJM010000478.1 GCA_022728415.1 Collinsella sp.
TATTGCTGTTTTTGACAAGACCTGGAAGGGACCGGCAATCAGCTACATCGGGCGCGATGAACTTGAGGCATGTGGTGAGGCGTTTCTGGCGCAGGTTCGCCAGCAGGCGGAAAAACTGGTCAGGGAGATGGCGGCATGACGACGTTAACTCAATGCCAGCAGCAGGTGCTGGATATGCTGATTTCTTATCAGAAAGAACGTGGCTTCCCGCCAACCAATCAGGAGGTGGCAACCATGCTGGGATACCGTTCAGTGAATACAGCGGTGGAGCATCTTCGCGCACTGGAGAAAAAAGGCGTCATCACGATAAAGCGTGGCGTGGCCCGGGGGATCACGCTTCATACCGCGGTGAAGGACGACGACAGCGAGGCGGTCGGGATTATCCGCGCACTGCTTGCCGGTGAGGAAAACGCCAGGCTGCGTGCAGCCTACTGGTTACATGAGAGGGGCCTGAAAGTATGAAGCTGATTCTGCCTTTTCCGCCCAGCGTGAACACGTACTGGCGACACCCCAACAAAGGGGCGTTTGCAGGTAAGAGCCTGATAAGCGCGGCGGGGCGCAAATTCCAGAGCGCGGCGTGCGCAGCAATAGTTGAGCAGTTACGTCGTCTGCCAAAACCAACGTCGGCACCTGCTTCAGTGGAGATCGTGTTGTTTCCTCCGGATAACCGGATCCGCGATCTGGACAACTATAACAAGGCGCTGTTTGACGCCCTGACCCACGCGGGTGTGTGGGAAGACGACAGCCAGGTGAAAAGAATGCTGGTGGAGTGGGGACCGGTTATCCCGGAAGGGAAGGTCGAGATCACTATCAGTAAGTACGAGAAAACGGCGGGTGCAGCCGCCTGATCAAGAGGAGAAACGAAGTATGAATAATCTGATGGTCATTGATGGTATTGAAGTTCGTCGTGATGCTTATGGGCGTTACAGCCTGAACGATCTGCATAGGGCTGCTGGTTCTCTGGATAAGCATAAGCCTGCATTCTGGCTCCGCAATGAGCAAACTGAGCGTTTAATAAGCGAGTTGCAGATTTGCAACTCGGTCAATATAGAGCCAGTTAACGTTATTCGTGGCGGAAATAACCAGGGGACGTATGTCTGCAAAGAACTGGTGTATGCCTATGCAATGTGGATCAGCCCGTCATTCCATCTGAAGGTGATCCGTACTTTCGACATGGTAACCAGCGCACCGGAAAAATTATCCGGACAGGCTGCTGACAAGATGCAGGCTGGCGTGATCCTGCTGGACTTTATGCGCCGGGAATTAAATCTGTCTAACTCATCAGTGCTTGGAGCCTGTCAGAAGCTTCAGGAGGCTGTTGGCTTACCGAATCTGGCACCGCGCTATGCCATTGATGCTCCTGCTGACGCGCCTGATGGCTCAAGTCGCCCCACGCTGTCGCTGAGTGCACTGCTGAAGCAGTATGGTATCCGCCTGACGGCTAATCAGGCATATCACCAGATGGTGAAGCTGGGGATCGTTGAACAACGCGAACGATACAGCCGTACCGCGATTAACAACATCAAAAAATTCTGGTCGCTGACCGCGAAAGGCTGCATGTTCGGCAAGAACATCACCAGTCCTGCAAATCCGCGCGAGACGCAGCCGCATTTCTTCGAATCCCGATTTCCTGAGCTGTTAAAGCTGCTCGATACCGTTCATTGAGGTGACTGTGAGAGCACTACTGACCCCTGAAATTGCCCCGCGTATGGGGATCGTATTGTTCAGGCCAGGTTCAGAGCTGATGCCCCTGTTTATGCAGGGGCGTGTCCTGCTGGAGCCTGAGCCGGAGCGTTATTCATCTTTCGCCAGTGGTGCCGTTCCGGCGGCATCACAACCGCTGGCGGATGATCCTGCCGTTCGGGCCGTGTTCCGCAATGAGGCAGTGATCCGTCGTGCTGGTGGTGTGGAATGTCTTGAAAGCTGGTTACTTCGTGAAAAGGGCTGTCAGTGGCCTCATTCCGGCTGGCACAGCGAGAACATGACAACAATGCGACACGCGCCGGGCGCAATCCGTCTGTGCTGGCACTGCGATAACCAGTTGCGCGATCAGTTCACGGAACGGCTGGAATCAATGGCAACGGATAACTGTGCCCGCTGGGTGTTGTCTGTTGTGCGTCGGGATCTCGGTTTTGATGACAGTCACGTTGTGACAATGCCTGAACTGTGCTGGTGGCTGATTCGTAATGATCTGGCGGATGCCTTACCGGAAAGTGCAGCCCGTAAGGCACTGAGATTACCGAAGCCTGTTGTGCCGTCTGTCACCCGGGAAAGTGATCTTGTGCCTTCGGTTCCTGCCACCAGCATCATCCAGGATAAAGCGAAAAAGGTGCTGGCGCTGAAAGTGGATCCGGAGTCGCCGGAGTCTTTTATGTTACGCCCAAAACGTCGCCGCTGGGTTAATGAAAAGTACACGCGCTGGGTTAAGACGCAGCCGTGCGCATGTTGCGGAAAGCCTGCTGATGATGCCCACCACCTGATTGGTCATGGTCAGGGTGGAATGGGTAC
>JAIJJM010000479.1 GCA_022728415.1 Collinsella sp.
GGAGCTCTTGTTGTCCTGGAAATTGAGGAAGTGCAAATCGATGTTGAGCTGGCCGGCGTTCATCAGCTTGACGAGCGTCGGGTCAAGCTGGCGGTTCACCGAGGCGCAGCCGGGGCACAGCGGCTCCATGTAGATGGAAACGGTGGGCGCCCCTTCGGCCTTCTGACCGTACCCCTTGCTCGAGATCACGAAGCCGGCCTTGTCATCGGCGTTGGCCGGCTGGGTACTGACTTTCTTGAGCTTGCTATAGGCCTCGTCCGCGGTCATGTTGCTTTGCTGGCTGCTGCTGGTGTTGGACGGCCGCATAGCCTTGTATACGGCGAATCCAGCGATGGCCACCAGCACCACAATAATGGCCACCACAATGCAGCCGATGATGGTCTGCTGCTTACGTTCCTTAGCCGCCTGCTCGGCCCGTGCCTGCTGGGCGGCCTCCTCGGCCGCTCGGCGCTCAGCGCGTGTGGCACGCTTGGCCTGACGCTTCGGATCTGACATAGCTATCCCCTTGCAATCGCTTCAATGTTTGGGCCCCATCATAATGACCGGGCCTGAGGAGGACTGCGCCCAGAGCTGATCTGAGGTGAATTCCCTGTAAAAGTGTGACGGAACGAACGTATCGGATACACAACGGCCATGTGTGCGGATGGCTGATGTGTGAGATTCCGCCCCGCTCTAGGCGAACGGCATCCAGTTGATCGGCATGCCCAGAATCGGCATCGCGCACAAGGCCACGGTGATGATGGCCCATATGGTGAACAGCACGGTGCCGCGCCCGCCGCCCTTGGGCGCCGGCGCCACTGGAGCAGGTGGAGCCCCACCCACTTCGGTGGATGGCGCGCCCGCCGGGCGACTGTGTTTGAGCCCGCGCAGTACGCCGCCCCCCAGCCGAATCATCATCGACTGTGGGGCGAACACAGTGACCAGCCAGCCGATGGCCATGAAACCGCCCAGCGCCAGCCCGGAAGCGGAGAACGGCACATCATTGAGCAACGGCACCGGAATACCCCAATCCGCGGTGAAATACCAGGAGATGGTGTGAACGGGCAGTGCCAGAGCCGCGGTGGCCACGGCGGTTCCCGCCATATAGATGATGACTAGCAGCAGTATGCGGGGAATGGCCAGCAGCAGGGCTTTGACCAGATGCCAGGGAAAAGTCGCCACGCGAATCCACGAATCGGAGTTTTTGCGCTCGCCGCCGCGTTTACCCTCGCGCTCAAGCTGGGGTTCGGTGTTATAGGCCAGGGTGAGCAGTAGCCACAACAACGCGGTGGCCGCGATGATGGCCACGAGCGGAGCATTTGCCGCCAGTGCCGCCAGCGGCGCCGCCAGCAGGATCAATGGCAGGGTGCCGCGCTGCAGATATTCCCCTCGCTTCACGTCCACCGGATTGGGCATGGGAGGATTTTGGACCATGGTTTCGGTGGGGGCCGCTTGGGCGGTTTGGTCGATGATGCGCTGCAATGCCGGGCGAATGGCGGGGTCCACCGCTGTGGGCTGGTTGCTTGCGGGATCCCAGCTGCTCTGGGCGGTGCCGGACGGGGGAAATGATGACGGCTGCGGCGTGGGGAGTACGGTGGTGCGCTCGGCCAGCGGCGTGGTCGGGGCCGGAGTCGAATCGGTGTTGGTCATTGGTGTGGTGGCGCCGGCCATTGGTGTGGTTTGGTCCGGCATCGGTGTGGTCGCGCCGGTGAGTACCTGTGTGCCGGCGTCGTCGGTGAAATCGGCAGCAGCGTCGGGCAACAGTTGCGTGGCCTGCTCCGCACCGGCCGGCGGACGTGGCGGCATATCGGCTAAGGGCAGCGTGGCGGTAGCGGCGCCAGCCGGCGAGAATACGGCGGTTTCGCCATCGCCGTTATCGCCCTTATTGCCGGAGAACACGGCCATGGTGGGAGCCTCAGCGGCTTCCTCGGCCGCGCGCCAGATGGTTCGGGGATTATTGCGGTCAACGCCGCCGGCCGCGCCAAAAGGGGGCATCGCCTCCGCGGCTTCGGCAACGATCGCAGCCGGTTGTCCAGCCACGGCTCCCGCGGCGAACGGTCCCGCCTGCTCGCCCTGCCAAGCGTTGGGATTCAACGCATCCAAGGCGATGGCATTCAGCAATTGATCCGGCGTGCAACGATCCCTGCGATCCGGGTCCAGTGCAGAACGGAAGGCAGCCAATGTGCCGGCCGGTAGTCCGGAAAGATTCGCGTTGCCCGAGGCCTCGCGCTCAAGTACCGCCATCATCGGCTTGGTGCCGAACACAGGCGCGCCGGTTGCGGCAAAAGCGAGCACGGACGCCACCGACCACCAATCGGTGGCGTCGTCGGATTCGGCACCGTCAATAATCTCGGGTGCGATGAATCCGGGTGTACCCATCACTAGGCCGGTGCGGGTCACGTGACTTTCGCCCTCGCCCATCGCGATACCGAAATCGACCAATACCGGTCCGGCGGCCGACACCATCACATTGGTGGGTTTGATGTCGCGATGGACGATGCCGGCCGCATGTACGGCTTTGGTGGC
>JAIJJM010000480.1 GCA_022728415.1 Collinsella sp.
AACCGGCTCGACGGGGAACTCGCGCAGATCGGCAAAGCTCGGCTCATCATCCTCGACGAGCTCGGCTACCCACCCATCGACGAGGAAGGCAGCCGGCTCCTGTTCCAGGCCATATCCGATTCCTACGAGACAAGGAGCATCATCTACACCACCGACATCGAGTCCGGCGGATGGGGACGCGTGTTCGGCGACCCGAACATGGCCGCCGCGGTCATCGACCGCACCGTCCGCCACGGACGGATCATCCGCTTCCAGGGCGAAAGCTACCACAGCCGAAACGCCCTCATGACCAAATAGACCAACCAAAACAAAACACAAGCAGCGGGCGAACCGCAACGATGCCCATCCTGCGGGAAACCCGCCGCACATCCCACGGAAAACAACATGACGATTTTGCTGGCGGAAACTTGACAAAACACACACTGCCAGCTCATCGAAGCACCTCCGGATTGATTTCAATGGACATCAATTCCCCGTCCATGTCATGCCCGTGGACGGCGGGACGAATCAGGTTCAGGGCTCTCAGGCCCGCCAACGCCTCGACCACGTATTCGGCCGACAGTTCGCTCCACTCGGACAGTTCGCTAAGGCTCACGTCCACACGCCCGCCCGGTTCGATCGGATCGACATGGCATACCAAGGCGACCAGCACGAGCTTCATCGCGGGATCCGAGCAACGCGCCCTCCATGCGCGACGCACATCCATGGGAGCCCGACCCAGGGCGGGGAACGCCGCGTGGAGGTAGTTGTCGAGGTCGCGGCATTGCGTTGCGTCCAAGGAGAACGTTTCGCGTGGCGTGTCCAATGACATGCGGCGACCGTAGGAGATGTCGCCTACGCCGAACCTCACCTCGCTCATCAGGAAATCACCGAAACAGAACGCCAGTTTGCCGGGATTCGACGCACCGGTACGATCACCAGACATCATGATTCGATCCCTTTCCCTCGGATATGTTTGACAAAGCGTGCTTGACATGAGTTGAAGCCATGTCCCGTTCCAGCAGGCGGCCGATCTCGATGCCCAAGGCGATGCTTTCCGACAGCACCGGCGATGGCATGTCGATCATTCCAGCCATGCGCATCAGCTCCCCCAGATCCATGCGACCGGGACGGCGAGCAGTATTGACACTCATCGCTCCTCCCCGCTCGATTCCCGCATTCCGGCGGGGTTGCAATTATGTTGGATGCGTTCGCGGTCGCTTCTTGCCTTGGTAACGGGCATGCCCGTCATGACGCTCAGATAGAAATCCTGGCTGCCATCGCACAGAGCGGAAAGGAACAACGAATAAAGTCCCTTGGCTATGCGTTGACTGGTCATGCTTGTCTCCCCTGTTCGTCTTCGAGTTGACGGATGCGTGATTCGAACGCGTTCAACCGTTCGGTTTGCGCGAGGAACAAGCTCATGGGAACCAGGCTCTCCGCGACTTCATCGGCTTGAAGATCGGTGATGCGGTGACGGTCCCGCCACCGGGCTACGCAACGTTCGATCCGTTTGCTGCCGATTACCTCGGGGCCGAGACCTGCTTTACGGAACAGGGCCGTGGGGCTGTCTCCCCCATGCCAACTGCTGATGACGTGGCGCTTGAACTCCTCCGAGTAGTAGATGCGCCCCGCGTCACGATCGATGTGGTCTACGGCTTCCAGGGATTCCAACAGACTTGCCGTTTGTTCGGTGAACCCTTTCACGAGGCCACCTCCAGGGAGATAAGATCCTCGTGCATGCAACACAGGAATCGGGCAGCCTCTCGCCTGCGATCGGCCCTGGCGATCACCACGACATCAGCGGCCAGCACCATGAAACCGACTAGAAGCAGTGGCGGCGATGCGAACACGGTCACCGCGAACACCGTGCCCACGGCGGCGACTGCCAGCACGCCAAGCATCATGGACTCGACGTTCTCGCAACGATTCTCAACGGACTCCCAGTAACGGGCCTGCACATCATGACCAAACACGTTCATCGCACGCCTCCAGCCGGATGCATGGAAACATCAATCACGCGCACGCCGAAGGCGAATCGCCAATCATCGTCGCCGTCGGACAGCATGGGCACGAAACCCTGGTCGAACACGAACGGGCGATCCGGGTCGATCGTCAAACTGATGACACGCCCGTAGCAGGTGGCCTTTCCGGCCGTATACACCCGTTATCTATTTGTAAGTGCAACATCCTTGTTCTCGGCTGATTCTAGCAGTTCGTCGGCGAAATACGTGGCCATGCCCGGTTCGTCGCGCAGCTCGGCGTGCCGGGCGAGCTCGGTGCCGTCGTCATGCGTCGCTCCGGTGCGGGCGGCGGCCGGCAGCCGGGAGAACATGGCCTTCTGCGCCGCCGCGCTCGCGGCGGCGGTCTTGTCGGGCGCGATCGCGGCCATGGGGAAACGGGTGCGCCGCCCGACCTCGGTGCGCAGTGTTTTTAGTCAAGTCGGTGTTTCGTGTTTCGTCACTAATTTTTTTCGGTTTTCGGCATGAGGAGTGCCGGCCGGTGGTTTGTTTTACT
>JAIJJM010000481.1 GCA_022728415.1 Collinsella sp.
TTGCCACCGAAGCCCCTTACGGCTATATCAAAGCCCCGGATAACAAGGATTTTTGGATAATCGACGAGGAAGCTGCCGAGGTTGTACGCCTTAGTTCACATTATTATGATATACATTTCTCAAAGTAACCAAATGACAAGCAAGAGTTTGTGGGTGAGAAAATATGAAAAAACGCAGAAGCAGAAAATATAAAAAGATAGTAATAATTTTTGTAACAATGCTGTTCGTATCACTTGTTGCGGCAGTTGGACTATATAAAACAGGTATCTATCGTTTTGACTTTTTGAAAGATGTCTTAAAAAAAGTTGATTTTCAAATGAATACAAATGAACTTAATATTCCGCAGGACGCGCTTTCGTTTTCTGTTTATGATATTGAGCAAGAAGAATATTTATTATACGAGGGCGATAGCCAGTTGCCCACTGTCGCAAGTTTGGCAAAACTATTTGCCATTGATTATGCTTTGGGAAAAGTAGATTTGGAAGATATTGTTGAAGTAAATCAAGAAGTATTGGAACTTGTACCGGCGGGTTCATCTTTAGCAAATCTGTATGCTGGGGAATACACAGTTAAACAAATCATGGAGGCTATGCTTGTTCCTTCGGGAAATGACGCAGCCTATGCGTTGGCATATCATATCGCTAAAAACGAATTAGGAGAAGGTTATACAGCAACGGAATATATAGCTTATTTCATGACAGAACTTAATGAGTATTTAATCGAAGCAGGCTATTCCAAAACAACCTTATATAATGACCCAAGTGGCGCGTCTATGCAAGCTAACTCTCATTTAGAGGACATTAACCGCGTAGCGTTGAAGCTCCTTAACTACGATTTTGTTAAAGAATGTATTGGAAAAAGCGAATTTTCAATTCAAACTCCGCAAGGCGAATTTACATGGAAAAATACAAATGAGTTTTTGGATGAAAATTCACCGTACTATAATGAAAATGTTAAAGGAATGAAAACAGGAACAATGGCATCTTCCTATAGCCTTGTTGTTCTGTATAAAAAAGATGGAAAAGCATATTTGATTACCTGTTTAGCAGCACGCTCAAATGAGGGGAGATATAAAGCGGTACAGTCTGCTATCAACACGATTATTAAATAATGATGATGAAATATCCCGTTTAAGTGAAGTGTCAAAAATAATAAGGGTAAGATAAAACAGCACACAATAAAACTTAATACCCACCCACAAGGGCAGCCGAGAAAATCGACTGTCCTTTTTTCTATGCCTATGAGCAGAAAGGAGCGACCAACCATGACAAAACCGAGAGAGAAAACCCGCGAGGAACTACAAGCCGAGATTGAGGACGGAAAGAAGAAAATCCGGCACCATTATCCCACAGCCCCATGTATGACCGCGTGGGGCTTTATCATGGAAAAAAGAGCCTATGTTGCGTCAATAACTCTAAAAAGCACTTGACAAAACGCTTCATGCAGCGCGTTGATATGCGCCTGCTGCGGCGAGATTTCGCAGGGAATGCCCTGCTCAGTTACATACTCCGCATCAATGCCCATGGTCAGGCGCTTGTTGAAGGTACCGGGTTTGAGCAGGTCGGCAACGCCGATCTTATTACCGCAGAACGGACACTCAAACACGCGCTGGGTCGACTCGCCCTCAAGGCATTTAATGGCAAACATCTCGTCCATAGAAACGTCCTCCTTTGCACAATGACTGTCAACATTACGTATGTCGAGCAAACCGGTACACACCCATACCCATGTGGCCCAAAATGGAGCACTCGGTCGGACGGAAAGGCGCAGTGAACTGAAAGGCGTACGGGCAGTCGCCCCCCTCCGCCTCGCGCCCGTTAGCGCCGGCAGACCATTACTGCATTTTCTGAGCACCGGCGCGCGTTGCGTCTGTGCGAGCTACACTATCCCCTTAATAAGAATGCGAGGAGACACACCATGCTATTTGTAAATCGGCTGGTACATACGCTTGTTCCCAGCAGCGAAAGCGAGCCGGTCGATACCTCCTGCCGCACCAACGCCGGCTTTGCCGCTAGCCTCATCTGCATCGGGCTCAACATCACCCTGTGTCTGGCCAAGGGCATAGCAGGTCTGCTCGCGGGCTCCGTCTCGCTTATCGCCGATGCCTTCAACAACCTTTCCGACGCCTCGAGCAACATCGTGAGCCTACTCGGATTCCGCCTTGCCAGCCGCCCGGCCGACGAGGGGCACCCCTATGGCCACGGCCGCTACGAGTACCTCGCCGGCTTGTTTGTCGCCGTCCTCGTTTGCGCCGTCGGCATCAACCTGATCCTGGAGTCGGTCACCAAGATCATCAAGCCCTCCCCCACCGCCTACACGTTTGTTTCCCTTGCGGCACTGGCTACGTCCATGCTCGTTAAGCTCTGGATGGCTGCGTTCAACCGCACGCTGGGCGACCGCATCGACTCGGAGACGCTCATCGCTACGGCGCAGGACTCCAAGAATGACGTCATCACCTCGGGCTCGGTCTTAGCGGCGGCGCTTATTTCGCAAA
>JAIJJM010000011.1 GCA_022728415.1 Collinsella sp.
GGCCTGGTGGCCGCCATAATTGCAACCTATGCGCTCACGTGGTTTTTGCTGGCGATGGGGTTTGCCTTTGAGCTTCCCGTCGCGTCAGCACGACGTGCGAAAATTCCCATGGCAACGCCGCTTGCCGGCGAAGCCGCGGCTGCCCGCGCCTTTGGCGGGTCGGCCGAAGTACCCGACGCTATCTCTGCGACCAAGAAGGGCTAAGCCATGGCTTCTCAGGCCGAGCTCACCCCGTGCGGGGCAATGTTTGACATCTTTAAGCGCGCAGCGCACCTGAGCCATATCGAACTGTGCGGCCTGGTGCTCTCGAGCCGCCCGCTCGCCGACGGCCGTAGTCCGCAGAGCCGTGCCGCCGATCGCTCCTGGGTTTCGCGCTTTATCGTGCGCGCGCCCGTCGGCACGCTGCAGGAACGTTATTTTGCCGATTACGGCACCTCGGCCGCGCGCATTATGTCACAGCTGGCTCTGCGCCGTCGCAATCCCATGGACGCTGCGGCCGTGACCAATATGGTGTGCGGCCCCGCTGGCGAGCCCATGGTGCGGGCACTCGGGGAATGCCATCAGGACACGAATCTCTATCGCAATGCGCTCGAGCGCCTGTCGCAGGCGGCTGAGCTTATGCCCGCCGAGCGCGCCGAGACCATCCTGGTGCTGTTTGTCGCCGTGGGTTGCTCGGCGGATGTCCGCTCGTCGGTGACCTATGCCATCGACTACGCTCATGCGACCTGTGGCGGCGCCACGTCGACGCCGCGCTCGCTGAGCGAATCTTCGGTCGCGGGTGAGCGCGAGGTCGCGCCGGCGCATCCGCTGGGACTGCTGCGCGTGCAAAACGGCTACGTGGTGAGCGCCCCGCGCTGGATTCAGCCGAGTGAGGAAGGCGTCGAGATCGGCGCGCTGGCAACGGGGGAGGGCGACATCACCGACGTCGGCGACGACGTCTCGGCCCGCCATGCCCATATCTGGTGCGACGAGTCTGGCGCATGGTTTGTCGAGGACCTGTCGTCCACTAACGGCACCGTGGTGGTAAACGGGGCCACGAGTGTGTGTATTCAAGTAGAGCCCGGCCGCTCCGCCCAGCTCAACCCCAGCGACGAGCTCAAACTCGGCGAATCCACCACCTACGCCATCCTTCTCGGCGCCCTCTAGCCGGCAGTTAGGGACGTTCCTTTTCTGCCGGCACTTGGGGACACTCCTTGGCGCGTCAGAGCCAGTCGCCCGGGGATGGAGGGACCATTTTGGCCTTTGGCGGTCACCCGGGGTAAACCTTTACCGCCCACCTATATTTGCCGAAATTACACTTGACGGCGGGGTACAATAAACCCGCATGCGGATTTCCGTTGCGGGCGCTTCCCATCGCCGGGGCGTGCCCGGGAGCATCCGGCATGCGGCCTTTGCGGCGCTCGGTCATGTGCAAGACGGGTAGCTGGGCCTGTGGAGCGCGTGCAGCCCTCCTCGCCTCGGCATGCCTTCTCTCCACGCCATGTACCTGCTGCTGAGTCCGCCTGCCAGATGATTGGAAGTAACAACGAAAATCCCATCTCGCCAACATCCCGGCGATCGCCGGGGCCTGTATACCTATATGAGAGGAGAGGGGTATATGGCGCGTAAGTTTAAGTCTATGGACGGCAACGAGGCGGCCGCATATGTTTCGTATGCGTACACCGAGGTAGCGGGAATCTATCCCATTACGCCGTCCAGCCCGATGGCCGACCATGTCGACCAGTGGGCGGCCCAGGGTCGCAAGAACATCTTCGGCACCCCGGTCAAGGTCGTCGAGATGGAGTCCGAGGCAGGTGCAGCCGGTACCGTTCACGGTTCGCTGGGCGCCGGTGCTCTGACCACAACCTACACGGCTTCTCAGGGTCTGCTCCTGATGATTCCGAACATGTACAAGATTGCGGGCGAGCAGCTCCCGGGCGTCTTCCACGTCTCCGCGCGTTGCGTCGCTTCCCACGCCCTGAACATTTTTGGCGACCACTCCGACGTCATGGCCTGTCGCCAGACCGGCTTCGCCATGCTCGCCGAGGGCAACGTTCAGGAGGTCATGGACCTCTCGCCGGTGGCTCACCTTGCCGCCATCGAGGGCAAGACCCCGTTCCTTAACTTCTTCGACGGCTTCCGCACCAGCCACGAGATCCAGAAGGTCGCCATGTGGGACTATAAGGATCTGGCCGAGATGTGCGACATGGACGCTGTCCAGGCTTTCCGCGATCACGCACTCAACCCTGAGCACCCGCATACCCGCGGCAGCCACGAGAACGGCGACATCTTCTTCCAGAACCGCGAGGCCTGCAACAAGGTCTACGACGAGCTCCCTGCCGTCGTCGAGGGCTACATGAAGAAGATCAACGAGAAGCTCGGTACCGATTACGGCCTGTTCAACTATTACGGCGCTCCCGATGCTGATCGCGTCGTCGTGTGCATGGGCTCCTTCTGCGACGTGCTCGAGGAAGTTATCGACTACCTCAACGCTCACGGCGAGAAGGTCGGCCTGGTCAAGGTTCGCCTGTTCCGTCCGTTCTCCATCAAGCACTTTGTCGACGTTCTCCCCGAGACCGTCCAGAAGATCGCCGTCATGGACCGCACCAAGGAGCCGGGTTCCATCGGCGAGCCGCTCTACCAGGACGTCGTCTCCGCTCTCTACGAGGCCGGCAAGACGGGCATCAAGGTCGTCGGCGGCCGTTACGGCCTGGGCAGCAAGGATACGCCTCCCGCGTCCGCGTTCGCTGTCTTCGAGGAGCTTAAGAAAGATGAGCCCAAGCGCGAGTTCACCATCGGCATTGTCGATGACGTGACCAACCTGAGCCTGCCCGAGGCCGAGGATGCGCCCAACACCGCCGCCCCCGGCACCATCGAGTGCAAGTTCTGGGGTCTGGGTGGCGACGGTACCGTCGGCGCCAACAAGAACTCGATCAAGATCATCGGCGACCACACCGACAAGTACGTCCAGGCCTACTTCCAGTACGACTCCAAGAAGACCGGCGGCGTCACCGTTTCGCACCTGCGCTTTGGTGATTCCCCGATCCGTTCGCCGTACTACGTGACCAAGGCCGACTTTGTCGCCTGCCACAATCCCAGCTACATCGTCAAGGGCTTCAAGATGGTCCGCGACGTCAAGCCGGGCGGCACCTTCCTGGTCAACTGCCAGTGGAGCGACGAGGAGTTCGCCGAGCACATGCCCGCCGTGGCCAAGCGCTACATCGCGAACAACAACGTCAACGTCTACCTGATCGATGCTATCGACTTGGCTGCCAAGGTCGGCATGGGCAAGCGCACCAACACGGTGCTCCAGTCCGCCTTCTTCGCACTGGCCAAGGTCCTGCCCGCCGAGGACGCCCTGCAGTACATGAAGGACGCGGCCACCAAGTCCTACATGAAGAAGGGCCAGGCCATCGTCGACGCCAACCACAAGGCCATCGATGCCGGCGCTACCGCCTTCCGTAAGTTCGAGGTTCCGGCCGACTGGGCAACCGCCGAGGATGCCGCCCCCGTCGAGCTCTCCGACGAGACCAAGTCCGCCATCGCCCAGCAGGTCAAGAACCTGCTCGAGCCCATCGATCGCATGGATGGCGACAGCCTGCCTGTTTCCGCCTTCGTCGGTTGCGCCGACGGCCAGTTTGAGCTGGGCGCCTCCGCATACGAGAAGCGCGGCGTCGCCGTCGTCGTTCCCCACTGGGACGAGACCAAGTGCATCCAGTGCAACCAGTGCGCCTATGTGTGCCCGCATGCCACCATCCGTCCGTTCGCGATGACCGAGGACGAGGCTGCCGCCGCGCCCGAGGCTACCCGCATGCTCGACGCTATGGGCCCCAAGGCCAAGGGCATGAAGTTCGCTATCGTCGTGTCCCCGCTCGACTGCATGGGCTGCACCAACTGCGCCAAGGTCTGCCCCAAGGGTGCCCTCGAGATGGTTCCCGCCGAGCAGGAGATAGACCAGCAGCCCATTTGGGACTACATGGTCGAGAACGTCTCCGAGAAGAAGGAACTCATCGCGGCCAACGTCAAGGGCAGCCAGTTTAAGCAGCCCTACCTGGAGTTCTCGGGCTCCTGCGCCGGCTGTGCCGAGACCGCCTATGCACGTCTGGTGACCCAGGTCGCCGGCGACCGCATGTTCATTTCCAACGCCACTGGCTGCTCCTCCATTTGGGGCAACCCCGCTGCCACCGCTCCTTACTGCAAGGACAAGGACGGTCACGGCCCGGCGTGGAACAACTCCCTGTTCGAGGACAATGCCGAGCACGGTCTGGGCATGGCCGTCGGCTATGAGGCCGTTCAGCACAAGCTGATTGCCGCTACCCAGGACATCATCGCTGCCGATGGTCCGTCTGATGAGATCAAGGCTGCCGGCCAGGCTTGGCTCGACTCCATCAACGATGTCGAGGCCTCCAAGGCCGCTGCCGCCGCCTACGTTTCCGAGCTCGAGAAGTGCGGCTGCGAGGCTTCCAAGGCAATCCTCGCCGACAAGGCTTACCTCACCAAGAAGTCCTTCTGGATCTTCGGCGGCGACGGCTGGGCCTACGACATCGGCTTCGGTGGCCTGGACCACGTCCTGGCTTCCGGCCACAACGTCAACGTCTTCGTCTTCGACACCGAGGTCTACTCCAACACCGGTGGCCAGGCCTCCAAGGCCTCGAACCTGGGCCAGGTCGCTCAGTTCGCCGCTGCCGGTAAGGTGACCAAGAAGAAGTCCCTGGCCGAGATCGCCATGAGCTACGGCTACGTCTACGTGGCGCAGGTCGCCATGGGCGCCAACCCGGCTCAGACCCTCAAGGCCATTCACGAGGCCGAGGCCTACGACGGCCCGTCCCTCATCATCGGCTACAGCCCCTGCGAGATGCACTCCATCAAGAAGGGTGGCATGCAGAACTGCCAGGCCGAGATGAAGAAAGCTGTCGAGTGCGGTTACTGGAACCTCTTCCGCTTCAACCCCGAGGCTGCTGCCGGCAAGAAGTTCTCGCTCGATTCCAAGGAGCCCGCGGGCGGTTATCAGGAGTTCCTGATGAACGAGGCCCGTTACGCTTCGCTGACGCGTTCCTTCCCCGAGCGCGCCGAGGAGCTCTTCAAGGAGAACGAGCAGGCCGCTATGGACCGCTACGCTCACCTGCTGAAGCTCAAGACGGTGTACAACGAGGCCTAGGTCTCCCACCGCAGGATCTGAGGGCTAACCTTCGCGGACGTCCTCGGATATGAAGGAGCCCCCGCTGCGCACTACGTGCGGCGGGGGCTCTTTTGTCCCGGTCGCTGTTTCGCGGCTTTGCCGCGAAAGGCGCGTTACTTTGGGCGTGGAAGGGACTGGATTGTGGATTTGGATAATCTAGAGAGATATGGGCGCAAACGAGAAATCGTTGTCGGGGTCGTCCTTTTCCATAAACTCATCGAGACAGAATGTCATATAAATTGGGACGTACAGGACCTTGCCCTCGTTGCTAAGGTTCTCGCGGCTTAACACAACGGCCTCGGGAATTTTGTACTCGCTCACACTCATCAGACGGTCGAGGGCCGCATGCGCTCGAACCTTCTTGCCCGATTTGACCTCAATCGGGACAACATGCCCGCTGGTGCCCTCGACCACAAAGTCAACTTCGCCGACTTCGCGTGTCTGGTAGTACCACGCATCCACCCCAAGGGCAACAAGCTCCTGCGCGACCACGTTCTCGTAGAGGCCGCCGAGGTTGGGGGTTTTCATATCAAGATAGACGGCGCGTGCCGTGCTGCCGGGATATCGCGATGCGAGCATTCCTGTATCAGACTCGTATAGTTTAAAAGCTGTCGCTTTCTCCGTCCTCTTGAGAGGACTCCGTGCCTCCGTCACCTGGGGAACCATCAATCCAACGCCCGCGTTCACCAGCCATAGGAAATCCCGCTCGTATTTTTGAAGACGAGCCCCCTCTCCCAGAGACGAAACAACAAAGCGATGAGACTCCGCCTCAAGTTGAACCGGAATTTGCTCGAAAATCGAGCGAACGTTAAACGCTCGAGTCGATGCATATTTAGAGATATCACTTTTGTACTGATCGACTAGCTGAATTTGAAGCTCACGCGTTCTCACGAGCGAATAACCCGAATCGATATAGTTCTGAACGACCTCCGGCATGCCGCCGCAAACGATATAGGCTCTAAAGTTCTTGAGCATCGCCTCATGAATATAGTTTTCGACGGGTCGCCTTTCGACAAGGCGGCTGCGAATTCCTGCAAGCACATTCTCGCTGACGCTGTTTGCCCAACAAAACTCTTCAAAATCCATCGGCCGCATAACAATGTGCTCGACATACCCTACCGGAAAAGAAGAGATTCCCTTAAACTCGGTCCCAAGCATAGACCCCGAGAAGACATAGCTAAAGCGCCCGTCCTCGACCAATGCCTTCATAAGCGTGACAATCTGCGGATACTCCTGAATCTCGTCGACAAAGATAAGGGTATCTCCCTCAACAAGCGGTGCGTCTGCAAGAAGGGCCACACGGTTGATAAAGTCAATGGCGTTCTTGGCGCCAGCAAGTACATCCTTTGCCTCGGTATCGAGCAGCAAATTGACCTCATAATACGATGCGTAGTTGTCTTTTCCAAACGTGCGAATCGCATAGCTCTTGCCAATCTGACGTGCGCCAGTAACAAGCAAGGCCTTATTAGAGTTATTCTTCCAGCTCAAAAGCCTGTCAGTGACCTTACGGCGTAGCATTAAAACCCCTAAATGACAAAAATTGGCGAATAGATTTGCCCCTAATCATACAAAAATTGGCGAATAGATTTGCCCCAAATCATACAAAAAATGGCAGATAGCAAAGCTTGCTTCGGTCTTAAAGCCGCCGAACCGGCACGGTACTTTACGAAAAGGCGTGCGGCGCTGTTGCTGAGGGTGGCCAAGTCGGCAGTGTCGCCGTTGACGTTCTCGGTTGCCTAGGCGCGCAGGAGCGAAAGGGCGTCAGCGGCGTTCATGCAGTACCCGACGGTAAAGTTCCATACTGCGAACTCACAGTCGTTTGCCGAAGGGTGAGACGCGATTGATTATTCCCTAAGTTGGATGAAAAACGCCATGTTATTGCAGGGCTGCATACTCGTCCAATAAGTGCATAGAATCTCGTATAGTGCGAGTAAGATTTTGCGCTATCTGTTTTGTGTTTAGCAAAGATATAGTTTGCATAATCCAGCTTAATCCTCGCTCCATTTAAATAAAGTCGCACGTAAATGGCGTAAACATATCTGATCTGGGTTTCTGTACGCTGAGCGGATAAAAACGACCGTTCACCGCTCAACTATTTTCAAAATGAATAAAATGAGCGATAAAGAGAATATAAACCTTAATAAACTCGCGTATCGCACGGGCGCGGGTTATTAATGGGTTGTAGGCCTTTTACAGAAAGGATTCCAGCAATGTCTAAGCCTCTTGGCAAGCCCGATCGTATTGTCGTCGCCCTTGGCGGCAACGCCCTCGGCAACAACCCCGTCGAGCAGATCGAGGCCGTGAGCAACACCGCCCACGCTCTCCTTGGTCTTATCGAGCAGGGCAACGAGATCATCATCACCCACGGTAACGGCCCGCAGGTCGGCATGATCCAGAACGCCTTCGCCGCTGCCCATGACGCCATCGGCACCCCCGAGATGCCGCTGCCCGAGTGCGGCGCCATGTCCCAGGGCTACATCGGCTATCACCTGCAGCAGGGCATTGGGCGCGAGATGCACAAGCGCTATAAGCGTTGGCACGCCGCAACCGTCGTCACCCAGATCGAGTGCGACCCGGATGATCCCGCGTTCAAGAACCCGACCAAGCCGATCGGCCCCTTCTACACCGAGGAGCAGGCCCGCGAGTTCATGGCCGAGGATCCTTCCAAGGTCTTCGTGGAGGATTCCGGTCGCGGCTGGCGTCGCGTCGTCGCTTCCCCCGACCCCAAGAAGATCGTCGAGGCCGACTCCATCCTCAACCTGCTCGATAACGAGTTCATCGTCATCGCCTGCGGTGGCGGCGGCATCCCCGTCGTCCGCGACTACGAGAACAAGGGCTGCTACAAGGGTGTTCCCGCCGTCATCGACAAGGACTTGGGCGGCGAGCTGCTGGCCGAGGACTGCGACGCCGACGTTCTGTTCCTGCTGACCGCCGTCGAGCATGTCGCCATCAACTTCGGCAAGCCCGACCAGGAGGAGCTCGAGGACCTCACCGCCGACGAGGCCGAACGCCTGGCCGACGAGGGCCAGTTCGGCAAGGGTTCCATGGAGCCCAAGGTCCGCGCTGCCATCAAGTTCGCCCGTTCGCGCAAGGGCCGCACCTGCATCATCGGCGCCCTGGACAAGGCTGCCGAGACCATGGCTGGCCTCTCCGGTACCCGCATCCACGAGTAGTCCCTACTTTGTTGCCTCTCTCGTGGGCGCCAAGCAAGGCGCCCACAAACTAGCCTCTCTTCATGAGCCCTGCAGTCCGCTCCGACTGCGGGGCTTTTGTTTCAACCCGGCACTTGGGAACCCGGCACTTAGGGACGGTCCTTTCCTGCCGGCAGCCTAGGGCTGGTCATTGGGGACAGACTTAAATGAGTGGCACCGATCAACTGCGGAAAGCGCATCCCACAATGAGTGTCCAAAGCGGGGCACAGTTTCCCAGGTACTCATTTAAGTCTGTCCCCAATGAGTGCCCAATGACTAGTAGTAGGCCCACATGGCTTCGACTTCGTTAAGGACCTCTACGACGCCCCAGCGGCGGGCGCTGCGGCTGGCCGAGTTGGGATCGAAGACTTGAATCTGGTCGGCGTCATCAATACCGTAAAGCACAATGTAGTGGCCCACGTTGGTAAAGGTGCCCGGCCGAACGGCGGCGATGACGGGCGCTCCCGAACGCAGCGCCTGAGTCATCGAGTCGCGATCGTTATGGAGCTCCGTTCCGTTAAGTCCCAGCTGCCACGCGCCGCTCGTCATAAACGACCATTCGGTTGCACCGGTGGGGGCGTAATTGCCCGCCTCGGAAAGCGCGCACATATCGACGGGGGTCATATCGGTGCGTCCCGTCTTAAAGATATAGACCATGGTGAGGCACGTGGGCCCACAGGCATTTTGGCGGATGGTGCCGCCGGCGTAAGGCAGCTCCGACCACGCAGGGTCGATCTGATAGATATGGGGCATCGTTCCGGCTTGCCATTGCGAGCGCGGGGTCGAAAAGGCGAAAGAATAACCGGGCGCGACGGGGGCCTTGAGCAGCTTTTCCTCGGCGGTGGGCTCTAGGCCGGCAGAGCCGTGGGACATACAGGAGCTCATAAGCACAAAGACCAGACAGGCAAGGATAGAGCACAGTGCGAGGCAAAGTCGACGAGCCGGCAGGGCGGGGGCATTCACGTACGATGTCGAGCGGTAAGGCTTGCCGTCGCGTCCGCCTTGGGGATGCGAAAAGAAGCGGCTGATATGGATGCCGGGCTGACGTGCGCCGTTGTGGCTCAGTTGCGCAACCTCGGCCTGACGTTGTCGAGTGCGCGCGCCCAAGCGGCTATCTTGCTGTGCGCTTGTGCCCGTGCTCGGATGGCCACTCTGCCGTGTTCTGCTTGTCTGCTGCCGAGACGAAGTCCTGGGTTGCTCTTGAGGGCGTTGCGGATTGCTGCTCGTGGCACTTCTGGGCGTCGGCGTGGTACGGCCAGCAAGGCGAACGCTTTGTCGCCGTTGATCGCCGTCGTTGTATCCGTATGCCATTCGTACCGCCTTGTCTCATGTATAGCCTGTCTATCCTACAAAAAAGATGTGTAACAAATGGGTCTGCGCGTCAAAAGCTCGGTAAACGGTACGAAAGGCGCAAAACACACGGCCTCAAAAACATCTCTATATGCGTCCGATGAGCGTGCGCCCGTCGGGCGGGCGGCAACAATGGGGGCAAACCGTGCCGTTCGTCCCAAAAACGGCGCCGCTCGTTTTGCAGTTCTGCCTTCGGTCGAGCTACAAGCGGCCATGCTGCGCCAAGGCCGTATTGTAGAGTCACGAAATATAAGTGTGCGGTCAGACAGGCTGTACAAGGGGCGACGCCAAGGGGCGTCAAAAAGGAAAGGAGGGGAACAATGGCGGACAAGAACACAGAAGTTGCAATTGAGGATAACGGCGGCATGAAGAAAACGCTTTCGCTCTGGAACTTCTTCACCATCGGTTTTGGCGCCATCATCGGCACCGGTTGGGTTCTGCAGGTCGGCGACTGGATGGTCGTGGGCGGCGGTCCCGTTCCCGCTATGATCGCATTCCTCTTGGGTGCAATCTTCCTCGTGCCCGTCGGAGCTGTTTTCGGTGAGCTCACGGCCGCTATCCCCATCTCGGGCGGCATCGTCGAGTATGTCGACCGTAGCTTTGGCCGTACGCTGAGCTACATCACCGGATGGCTTTTGGCCCTGGGCAACGGCATCCTGTGCCCGTGGGAGGCCATCGCCATTTCGACCCTCGTGTCCGAGATGTTCGGCAGCCTGCCTGGCCTTGAGTGGTTGCGCGCCGTCAAGCTCTACACCATCTTGGGAGCCGACGTTTACCTGTTCCCGACGATAATCGCGCTCGGCTTCGCAGTCTACGTCATCTTCCTCAACTTCCGCGGTGCCAGCTCGGCCGCCAAGCTCCAGGCCTTCCTGACCAAGGCCCTGCTCTGCGGCATGCTGCTCGCCATGGGCGTCTCGCTGTTCACTGGCTCGCCGGACAATGCCATGCCTGTGTTCTCCCAGGTCGCCGGCGCCGGCGGCGGCAAGGCCGCTACCGAGAGTACCAGCCTGTTCGCCGGCATCGTGTCGGTCCTGGTTCTGACTCCGTTCTTCTACGCCGGTTTCGATACCATTCCTCAGCAGGCTGAGGAAGCAGCCGAGGGCCTCAACTGGAACAAGTTCGGCAAGATCATCTCCCTGGCCCTGCTGGCCGCCGGCGGCTTCTACATGGTCTGCATCTACTCGTTTGGCACTATCCTTGACTGGCATGAGTTTGTTAAGAGCCCGGTTCCCGCGCTTGCCTGCCTCAAGGGCATCAACATGCTCCTGTACCTGGCCATGCTCGTCATCGCCACGCTTGGACCGATGGGCCCGATGAACTCCTTCTACGGCGCCACGAGCCGCATCATGCTCGCCATGGGCCGCAAAGGCCAGCTGCCCGAGAAGTTCGCCGAGGTCGATCCCAAGTCCGGCGCTCCCAAGCTCGCCTGCGCCGTTCTGGGCGTCATCACCGTCATCGGTCCGTTCCTGGGCAAGAACATGCTCATCCCTCTGACCAACGTGTCGGCTCTCGCCTTCATCTTCTCCTGCGGCATGGTCGCCCTCGCTTGCCTGCGCATGCGCTTCACCGAGCCCGACCTGCCTCGTCCCTACGAGGTGCCCGGCGGCAAGTTTGGCATCAGCCTCGCTGTCGCTGCCTGCGCCGTCATCATCGGCCTGCTCGTGGTCCCGTTCTCTCCCGCCTCCCTCAACATGGTGGAGTGGAGCATCGTGATCGGCTGGCTGGCCGTTGGCCTGGCCCTCATGGCCTTCACCAATTCCCGCAAAAAGTAACGCCGAGCCGGGGCGGATCGGGTGCGCGGGACCCTCTCTCCCGCGCACCGAACCCGGCACCACTTGGGTAGCTTTGTGAGGCCTTAACCCAACACGGCCTCGCCCACTATATGGATCCATAAGGAGGAACCATGTCCACTAAGTATGCAATCGTTGGCGGCAAGCTCATCGACGGTACCGGTGCCGAGCCGGTCGAGAACTCCCTCGTTCTCGTCGACGACAACGGCAAGATCGAGTACGCCGGTGCCATGCAGGACCTTCCCGAGGGCGTTGAGGTTATCGACGCCGCCGGCAAGACCGTCCTTCCCGGTCTGATCGACACCCATCTGCACTTCTCGGGCAACCTGACCGACGATGACACCGATTGGGTCATGCAGCCGCTCCTCGAGAAGCAGGCCGTCGCCGTCAAGCAGGCCTACGACTGCCTCACCCACGGCCTCACCACCGTCTGCGAGATCGGCCGCTTTGGTATCCAGATTCGCGACTGCATCGACAAGGGCGTCTTTAAGGGCCCGCGCGTTCTGGCCACCGGTCTGGGCTTCTGCCGCGTTGCCGGTCACGGTGACTCCCACCACTGCACCCAGGAGCTCAACAAGGAATCCCACCCCTGGGGCGACCAGGTTGATGGTCCTTGGGATCTGCGCAAGGCCGTCCGTCGTCGTCTGCGCGAGAACCCCGATGCCATCAAGATCTGGGCTACCGGTGGCGGTATCTGGCGCTGGGACTCTGGTCGCGACCAGCACTATTGCTCCGAGGAGATCCAGGCCGTGGTCGAAGAGGCAAAGATGGTCGGCATCCCCGTGTGGAGCCACTGCTACAACAACCACGCCGCCGCCTACGATTCCGTCCGCTTTGGCTGCGAACAGCTGATTCACGGCTTCGATATCGATGAGCGCACCATGGATCTCATGGCCGAGCAGGGCACCTTCTTCACCCCGACGATTGCCTTCCTGCCCACCTGGTACGCCACCTATCCGCCCGTCTACGTCCCCGAGCTGCACGACAAGTACGAGGGCACCCTGGTCGAGAAGGAGCTGCAGCGCAACTACGACTGCCTGCGCGAGGCCAAGAAGCGCGGCGTCGTCATGACGATCGGTTCCGACTCCTTCTCCTTCGTCACCCCGTACGGCACCTGCTCCATCGAGGAGATGTACGAGTTCGTCGACAAGATCGGCTTCACCCCGGTCGAGACCATCACCTGCGCCACCCTCAACGGTGCCAAGATGTGCCACATCGAGGACGAGACCGGTTCTATCGAGGCCGGCAAGTGCGCCGACCTGCTGGTCGTCAACGGTGACGTCGCCGCCGACATCCACGTGCTCAACACCGACAACATGGATGTCATCATGAAGGACGGCTGGATCGTCGAGGCCGGCACCTTTGGCGAGGCCAACAAATACAGCGCCTAAGATACCGTTTGTCGATGGCTGGATGTAAAACACAGTTTTTGATTGCATAATGCAATGGAGAGGGTCGCTTGCGGCCCTCTTTATTGCTATCGGTGCCACGGACAAGAGGGGATGACGGTGGATTTAAACAGGCTGATTCTGGGCAAGAGCTACAACTCTACCAAGGTCTTTCGTACGGCCCAGCATGTGGTCCAGGCCATCCTGCTCGGTATTGTCGTTCCGGCGCTTATCCTGCTGCTTATCTGGGATTTAACCGATAATCCCAATCCCGTTCCAGGCGTTGTCGTTATTGCCGGCCTGGTCATGCTGTGCTTCTTCTTCTCGTATGTCTTTGTGGTCCCCGACGACCTTACATCGAGCGCAACCGACCGTACGCTCGCCATCGCATCAAAGATATTCGCCTACACGTCGCGCGGCCTTACGCCCGAAGCGGCCCTGGGCGCCTCTAAAATCATCCTGTCCGAGACTATCGCCTCGGCCATCTGCTTTACCGACGGCAAGCAGGTGCTGGCAAGCTGGGGCGAGGACTCGGCAAAATGCCCTGCCGGCACCCCGGTCGTGCTCAAGACCACGCTCAACGTGATCGAGTCCGGAGAACAGAGTGTATTTTCGCGTGACGCCTCCTATGAGACGGGCGGCTATTTTCCCCGCCTGCGAGCCGGCATTGTCGCGCCGCTTGCCGTGCGCGGGCATTGCGTGGGTACGCTCGAGCTGTACTATCCCCGCCTGAGCAGCATCGATATGCGCCAGACGGCGTTGGCCTCGGGCTTTGCCGATCTCATTTCCACGCAGCTCGCCAGCTTTGAGCTCGAGCGCCAGGACGAGCTCACGGCCCGCGTCGAGCTTCGCGCCCTGCAGTCGCAGGTCGACCCGCATTTTCTATTCAATACCATTAGCACGATCGTGTCGCTCGTTCGAACCGAGCCCGACAAGGCGCGATCGTTGCTGATCGACTTTTCCAACTACTATCGTCAGACGCTTTCTGACTCCGATACGCTCACCACGCTCAAACACGAGGTGGAACAGGGCACTCGTTATATCAATCTTATGCAGGCCCGGTATGGCGACGGCCGTCTGCGCGTTTCGGTCGACATCGACTTTGAGGTGCGCGACAGCCTGGTACCGCCGTTTATCTTGCAGCCGTTGCTCGAAAACTGCATCAAGCATGCGCAGCGCGAGATCGAACCGCTTTCTATTCGTGTTAGGGCTTTTGAGACCGATGACGGCTTGGAGATCATCGTCGAAGATGACGGCATCGGTATGAGCGAAGAAGTCTGCGCGCATCTGTTTGAGCAGCATCGCCGAGAGGAGCCCGAGAGCATCACCGCCGACGGCTCCGTCAAGCGAGGTTGCGGTCTGGCGCTCTTCAACGTGCTTCAGCGCATCCATTTCTTTTACGGAGAAGATTCTGGCATGCGCGTGAAGTCCCAGGAGGGCGTGGGAACGCAGGTCATCGTTGAGTTGAACGGCGAGCCGCATGAGCCGGCGCCGCTAACGGTGTAGCATGCGGTTGGATTGAGAGAAAAAGAGGGGAAGCGCATATGTCCGAGGGCTGGAACATCTTGGTGGTTGATGACGAGCCTCCCATTAGGGCTGAGCTACGCTATCTGTTGGAACAGGATACGCGTGTGGGTCAGATTGCCGAGGCGGGCAATGTCACCGAAGCTGTGGAGTTGATTCTGTCGAACAAGCCCGACGTGCTGTTTTTAGACATTACCATGCCCGGTCGCTCGGGAATTGAGCTTGCCGAGACGCTGCAGAACCTAAAGACGCCGCCGGTCGTGGTGTTTGTGACGGCATTTGCCGAGTATGCGGCCGATGCCTATAACCTCGATGCGGTCGATTACATCGTCAAACCGGTGGAGGATGCCCGCCTGTCAAAGGCACTCGACAAGATCGAGACTGCCCTGGGTGCTCGCCGTGTCGTCCATGCTCCGCGCCAGCCTTTGCGCCTGACGGTGGATCGCGGGGGCAAAAGGGTGTTCATTCCCGTGGCGGATGTCTGCTACTTTGAGGCGCGCGCCGATTTTTGCAACGCCGTCTGCGCCGAGGGAACATACCTGATCAATGAGTCGATTTCCTCGCTCGAGCGGCGCCTGGCCTCCGAGGGCTTTATCCGCGTCCATCGCAGCTATCTGGTTAATTTGGAAGACGTGCATAATGTCGAGATCGGCTCCACGGGCCTGATGGAGCTCAGGCTCGACCGTGTGAGCTCGACGGTGCCCGTTTCACGCCGTCGCGCTGCCGAGGTCAAATCGCACTTGGGGCTAGCGTAAGGGTCGGTGCATCATCGTTTGCCGTTGCGGGTTTGGCATGACCGTGCGGTGGGCATAATGGGTGGCATCGAATGAAATCGAAAGGATCATTATGCCCGCGCTCATTACGCATCATCTGTTTGGCGAGGAAAGCATCGACCGTCTTCCGCAGGGCGTTATCACGTCCGACGAGGAGCGCATCGCCTTTATCCTGGGAAACCAAGGCCCCGACCCGTTTTTCTTCCACATACTCACGCCGCGCATTTCCGACTGTACGTCGCTTGCTCAGGTCATGCACCGCTCGCGCATGTCGCGCCAGTTCTCGTGCCTGCGCGACGGCGTGTCGCACCTGCAGCCGCGCGATGCCAATCTGGGTCGCGCCTTTGCGCTGGGCCTGCTGTCGCACTATGTGCTCGACCGCAATGCCCACCCCTTTGTCTACGAGCAGCAGTTTGGCATTGTGGATTCCGATCCCGAGCTCGAGGCTTCGGGCAGCCAAGTCCACGCCGTGCTCGAAAGCGACCTGGACGTGCTGATGCTGCAGCTCAAACGTGACGGGGCCACGGTCGAGGATTATCCGCCGGCGGGCGAGATCGTTACCACCGACCGCATCAATCGCGTTGCCGGCGTGCTGATGAGCTACGTTGCCGGGCGCGTGTACGGTATCGACATCCCGGCGGGGGAGTACGCCGGCGCCGTCTCGGACATGCAGATGCTCTACCGCACTATCGAGCCGGCCGGTTCGGCCAAGACGCGCGCGATCGCCCTGCTCGAGGGCTTGGTGCACGATTATTCGCTGCTCGACGGCCTTGCGCACCGCGTGACGACCGAGCTGCCCGAGCGTACCGGCAACCTGGGTCACTTGGCATGGAAGAACCCCTTTACCGATGAAGTCTCGACCGAGAGCTTCCCCGAGGTCTTTGACCGCGCGCTGCTCGATTACGAGTGCACGGTTGCCCGCTTTATCGAGACCGGCGATATGGAAGCCGTGACCAACCACGTCAATTATAGCGGTCGCGTGCTCGGCGCCGACGAAGAGTCGACCGCGAGGAGTAGGGATCGTGCGTGCTCCTTTGCCGAATCCTTACCGGCGCCTCTGGACAATTGGAGTACGATGAACTAACTGCATATCGGGCGAATACGAAGGGGCCCTGTCCATGAAATACACCAAGCTCGAGCGTAACTGGGTTATGTACGATGTGGGCAACTCGGCCCTCGTGCTGCTCAATACCTCGGTGGTGCCCATCTACTTCAATGCCATCAACACCGGCGCTTCTTCGGCCGACCTGGTGGTCGCCTGGGGCAACGCGCAGACGATCGCCTCGTTGGTCATTGCCATGCTCATGCCCGTTCTGGGTGCACTTGCCGACTACGCCGGCAACAAGATCAAGTTCTTCATGGGCTTTTTCCTTACGGGCCTCGTGCTTTGCTTTGCGCAGGCCATCCCCATGTCCGCGATGGCGTTTTTGACCGTCTACGTGCTGTGCACCATCGGCCTCAACTCGTCCATGACGTTCTACGACGCCATGCTGCCCGACATCACTACCGACGAGCGTATGGATGCTGTGTCGAGTTCGGGCTTCGCCTGGGGCTATATCGGCTCCACCGTTCCGTTCATCGTCTGCCTGGCGCTCATTATGGGCGGTCCCGCCCTCGGCATCCCCACCATGCTGGCGACGCGCCTGTCGTTTATCATCACCGGTGCCTGGTGGCTCATCTTTACCTTGCCACTCATCCGCACCTATAAGCAAAAGTACGGTCGCGAGCGTGGTCCCCAGGACAGTCTCGGTCACATTGTGGGTGGTGTGTTCTCCGAGGTCAGGCATACCATGTGCGAGATCGCCAGCAACAAGACCATCCTTCTGTATATGATCGCGTTCTTCTTCTACATCGATGGCGTCCATACGGTCATCTCCATGGCAACCAGCTACGGCTCGGCTTTGGGCATCGATTCGACCCAGCTGGTGCTGGCACTGCTCGTCACGCAGTTCGTTGCTTTCCCGTCCGCCATCATCTACGGCAAGCTCGCCGGTCGCGTGGGCACGCTCAACATGATCATGGTGGCCGTCGCCGCCTACATGGGCATCGTGCTCTTTGCCGCGTTTTTCCTCAAGACTGCCTTTGAGTTCTGGGTGCTCGCCATTTTGGTTGGCTTGTTCCAGGGTGGCGTGCAGGCGCTCAGCCGCAGTTATTTTGGCCGCATCATCCCCAAGGAAAAGTCCAACGAGTACTACGGCTTCT
>JAIJJM010000482.1 GCA_022728415.1 Collinsella sp.
GGGCGATGGTGACTGCCGAGTGGTCGCTGTCGGCGCGGTGCCCTACATCTCAGGCCGCAGCTTCATCTACAACGGCACCGGTTACTATTCGCCCTCTTTGCCCGGCGGCTGGTATGACAACTGGAACAAATACGTAGCTCCAGGAACATACCAGTACGGCAGCACCGTATATAGGACCTCATATCCGTTCGATGATGATCCATCGAACAGCGTGGATGCGATCATGCGCCGTAATGTGGGGGCTTCCTCGAAGCCGTCGATCGTGGTGATCGTTTTGGACAAGTACCAGCCCGCGCCGCCGAACTACGACCTGACCGTCAGCACGCAGGCCGGCGGCACGTTCACCCAGGCCGGCGCGACCGGCGACGTGTCCGACGCGATCACCACGAGCCGTGGCAACAGTTCGATCAGCGAGAACGTGACGGGCACCATCACCCTGCATTGGACCGGACTGGACGGCACGACCCGCACCGCGTCCAAACAGTTCACGCAGGACAACAACACGACCCAAAACGTGTCGTTCGGTTTCAGGGACGTGGACAAGACATGGAAATCCTGGCCCGCCGGCTCCTACTATTACGACGTGAACGTTCCGAAGCAGGGCAGGATGAAGGCCGACGCAGGCCATGCGGGCTCGGCCGATGCGAGGGAATCCTGGAAGCCGGTACCGACCCCGCCGTCGAAGAAGCTCACCAACGCGGCCGGCCAGCAGGTCACTTCCGACGCGCAGCAGATCGCGTCCGGTTCCTTGTACACGGCGCACATCACCGCGCAGTCGAACGCGAGCGAGCATTTCTGGCTGTACGACACGATCGACGTGTCCAGCCAGAAGGTCCTGATCGGCGGTACCGACGGGGACGATGTTTCGAAGGTCACCGTGACCGACCAGGACGGCAATGCCGTCAAGGCCGACATTACGGTCGATGACAGCCAGCCGGGCAAGCGCATCGTCAAGGCGCACGTGTTGAACCCGGCGTCCGGACAGTACACGCTGAACGTGCCCCAGTCCGCGACCCCGACCGGTTCGGACTACACGATCCCGGACGACAGCCAGGCCTGCTGGACCGGCGACGAATACGGCAATGCGGACAAGAGCCACTGCCAGACCGGCAACAGCGAACAGGTCGGCAAGGTCACCCCGAAGCCCGACAAGGTGTGGGTGCTGGACTCCAACGGCGCGTTGAACGCCGAGGATCCGGAGCATACGAACGACAAGGGCAGCGACAATCGTACGTTCGTGACCGGCGACGCGATCGGCGCCGTGGTCAACGGACGCATCCCCGCGCACCTGTTCAACCCGTTCACCTCCTATTCGATCACCGACGACTGGACCGCGTCGGCCCAGTGGATCGACTGGAACCACAAGGACCAGGTCAGGGTGTACGTGGACGGCAAGGACGTGACCGACCAGTTCGACATCACGATCGACACGGCGAAGCACACGACCACCGCGACCGCGAAGCAGTCGTTCCTCACGAAGACCGCGTTCGGCACCGCCGACCGCAAGGTCAAACTGTACATCGGCGGCATCGTCAGGCAGGTTCCGAACGCCCAGGCCGCGGCCGACCAGAAGAAACTGACCAACAAGGCCACCGAAACCTGGAACAACGAATCCCGGCCGACCAACGAGCCGCCGGTCTGGGTGCGCAATCCGAAGCCCGACAAGGTATGGAGCGCCGACCAGGGCCAGGCCGCGAACGCCGAGGACTCGGCGTGGGCCAACAACGTCAACGCGGACACGCACACGTTCGTCCAGCAGGACGATTTCGGCGTGACCGTCAACGGCCTGCTGCCCAGGAACCTCGCCAGGAAGATGAGCTCCTACGAGCTTGGCGATGATTTCTCCAAGAGCGCCAGGAACATTGATCTCGACTCCGCATCGGTGACCGTCACCATCGACGGCAAGGACGCGAAGAACCTGTTCGACGTGCACAAGCAGGACGGCAGGGTGTGGGTCAGCGCGAAGCAGGAGCTGCTCGACACGACCTACAACCAGGCCGCCGACCGCAAGGTCCGCATGACCATCAAGGGCGCGTTCCTCAAGGACGTGCTCAAGGCCGGCCAGAAGGTCCAGCTCACCAACGGTGATTGGGAGAAGTGGAACCAGCAGACCGTGCCCGGCAACGAGCCGCCTGTCAAGGAGTGGAGCCCGAACCCGGACAAGAGCTGGATCCGTCTCGGCGAGGACGGCAAGTGGGCCGCCGTGGTCGATCCGACCGGGTCGAACAAGACCGGCGCCGACACGTTGAAGTTCATCGACGGCGACCAGGTCGCCAGCGTCGTCAACGGCGTCATCGCGTCCGACCTCGTCAAGGTCACCGACATCAAACTGACCGACGATTACGCCAAGGCCGACTACATCTGGGATCTCACGTCCGACCATTCGCGGATCCGCGTGTACGAGGCGGACGCCACGACCGACGCGGCGTCCTCCGTCGCGGACATCGCGAACAAGGGCCGTGACGTGACCGACCAGTTCGACATCACCG
>JAIJJM010000483.1 GCA_022728415.1 Collinsella sp.
ATTTGAACCTACGACCTCCGGGTTATGAGCCCGGCGAGCTACCAGACTGCTCCACCCCGCAATGTCTGGGCGCCTCATGTGCGCAAGAAAGAATATTAAGCGGGAGTTCGGTAAACGGCAAGGAAAATCTCGTAGAGCATAATTCCTTCATATTTAAAACCCCTCAGCCAATATCACCGTGAACAGATCACAGCCGAGCGCCGTCGACGGCGCGTATACAATGGTGCGCGTCCTTTTATGCCAACACCGGGAGTAGACATGCTGCTCGCTATCGATATGGGAAACACGCAGACGGCCATGGGCCTGTTTGACGGAGACGAGCTGGTGCAGTCGTGGCGTATGCCCACCGACCGCTCCTATACCGCCGACGAGATCCACGTGCGCCTGATGGGTTTCTTTAAGATGTACGACCTCTCGCTCGGCGCGGTCGACGCGATCGCCTTTGCCGGCGTGGTGCCGCAGCTCTCGCGCGAGTGGCGCGCCGTGGCCGACCGCATCGCCGCGGACGCCATCGTCATTGGTCCGCAGACGGCGGCCGTGACCAAGCTACGGGCGGCACGCCCCCAGGCCGTGGGTGCCGACCGCATCGCCAACGCCGTCGCGGCTGAGACCTTCTACGGCGCGCCGGCGATCGTGGTGGACTTTGGCACCGCAACCAATATCGATGTCATCGACGAGGACGGCTATTACATTGGCGGAGCGATCGCACCGGGCATCCGCATCTCCATGGACGCGCTTGCTGCCCGCGCCGCCAAGCTCGCCAGCGTTCCGCTCGAGGCGCCCGAGCACACCATCGGCCGCGATACCGAGGAGTGCATCAAGGTCGGCGCCGTAACGGGCGCCGCCGCCATGGCCGAGGGCCTGGTCGCGCGCATGAAGCACGAACTGGGGCGCGAGGACGCCATCGTTATCGCCACGGGCGGCCTCGCCAGCATTGTCGCCGGTTCGACCGATGCCTTCGACGTGGTCGACGGCCAGCTCACCATCAAGGGCATCTGCGAAATCTACCGCCGCATGCAGGAACTTGGATAGGGCGAGGGCTTAAGTCGAGCACGAGCGCGAGCGGCGAACCAGGCAACGTATCGGCCCTATTCCTCAAAATCGAAAATTTTTCAGTTTTGAGGAATAGGCTTTCTGCTACGCCTCGCCGCACAGCCACCTCGCCAGGTCTACGATCTGCACTCCATCGCGATCCGTGGCCTCGTGATGCGTGCGGGCGAGAATCATCTTGGGGTACGCGTCGCCAATGCTCAGCAGTGGTGAAATCTCGCGTTCAAATGTCTTATCCGAGCTGATGTCGTCGCTCACCTGAATGTAGAGTTTCTCGCTTCGCTTGATTGCCACAAAGTCTATTTCCTTTTTATAGAGCACACCGACGTATACCTCATATCCGCGGCGCAGTAGCTCGATGGCCACCATGTTCTCGTACACGCGACCCCAGTCCATATCGCGTGTACCGAGCAGTGCGTATTTGAACGCGTGGTCTGCCAGGTAATACTTCTCGCCGCTCTTAAGGTATTTCTTGCCGCGAATGTCATATCGACGAACTTTATAGAAGGCAAACGCATCGCACAGGTACCCCATGTACGCACCGACCGTCTTGTTCGTTATCTTTAGCCCATCCACGTTCAAAACATCCGTAATGTTGCGTGCCGACGTTATGTTGGAGACGTTGTCCATCATGTAATCGGCAATGCGCAGCAGCGCCGATTCGTTTCTCACGTTATGCCGCTGCACGATATCTCTCACAATGAGCGTCTTAAAGACACTGGAGAGATATTGATAGCGCTGCTCCTGCAGTGGATAAAGGTAAGAGCCAGACATACCGCCGGTTCTCGCGTACTCATCGAAGTCGCGGTCGACCTCGCCCTCGTCGCCATAGAGACGATACTCCTCAAACGAGAATGGAAAAACCTCGATCTCGAACGTACGCCCCGTAAAGAGCGTCGACAGATCGCTCGACAGCAAAAAGGCATTCGATCCGGTGATGAAAATGTCGTACTGCTCGGATGCATGGAGACTGTTGATCGCGCGTTCAAAACCGTCGCACATCTGAACCTCGTCGATAAGCAGGAAGTTTTGCTTGCCGGACACTCGATGCTCTTTTACATAGGCGAGCAGGGCATGATATTCGAGCAGGCCCTCGAACTCGTCAAGGTTGTAATTGATATGGATGACATTCGGATTGGACAGATTTGCCTCCACGTAATCGCGGAGAGCCTCGAGCAATTTTGACTTACCGCTACGGCGAATGCCCGTTATGACCTTGATATCCGGCACGCCAATAAGGCTCGTCAATGTGTCCATATACGACGCTCTATTGATGAGTTTCATTGGCGGCCTCCTCGCGGTCTTTTATCGCTATTCCTCAAAAACGAAAAATTTTCAGTTTTGAGGAATAGGATTAAGCCAGCTCGGTCTTTTGCGAGGTATATTCGTTACAGAGCCTATTCCTCAAAACTGAAAATTTTTCGTTTTTGAGGAATAG
>JAIJJM010000484.1 GCA_022728415.1 Collinsella sp.
TCACCAAGGTGGATGGCCGCCGCATCGAAACCATCGAAGTCCGCAAAGCCGGCGCCACCGATGCATCCTCGCAGCCGGATACTGTGACGGGTTCCGATGCCGCCTAGGCTTCTTCCCAGTATCCCGCGTCATTAATTCGTTGATTACGGCTCTCCAACAAAAGGGGCCGGCCAGCGAAGTGTTCCCAACAGAAATTTCGTTAACCCTTAGAAACGTGCAATTCACCCACCGTGCGAAACCTTAGAAACGTGCAATCTTGTACTATACTTAACCCTTAGAAACGTGCAATCATAAGGGAGGAGCCATGTTTCGGCGCAAGGCTTACGACAAGCTAGTCGAATGGAAGCGGTCAAGCGGAGGTCACACCGCCATGTTGATCGAGGGGGCCCGCCGCGTGGGCAAATCCACCATTGCCGAGGAGTTCGCGCGCAACGAATACAATTCGTACGCTCTCGTGGACTTCACCAAGGTGGGAGACGAGTTTCGTCGAACGCTGCTCGACACAAGGGGGGACCTTGACTCCTTCTTCCTGTACCTAAGCGCCATGTTGGGCGTGACCCTGACCGAACGTAAGTCCCTAGTCATCTTCGACGAAGTGCAGCTGTTCCCGCCAGCCCGCGAGTTCATCAAGCACTTGGTCGCCGACGGCCGGTACGACTTCATCGAGACGGGATCCCTAATCTCCCTTAACGAAAACGTGAAGGGCATACTGATTCCCTCCGAGGAAGAGTCCATGAAAATGGGTCCTCTGGATTTCGAGGAGTTTCTGTGGGCCATGGGCGAAGAGGCGCTGGCTCAGATGATCACGAACTCGTTTGCATCGGGGAGCCCCTTGCCGGACTCGCTGCACCGCAAGGCGTCGCGCCTATGGCGCGAATACGTGCTGGTGGGAGGCATGCCACAGTCGGTCACGGCCTACGCCCCGAATAGGGACATGGCGGCCGCCGACAGGGCCAAGCGCATGGTCCTCAAGATCTACCGCGAGGATATCGAGAAATACGGCGGCACGGCGGCTAAACGAATCCGAGCAGTGTTCGACGCAATTCCCGGTCAGCTGTCGAAGCACGAGAAGCGCTTGGTGTACACGCAAGTCGAGAACGGCTCGAGATCGCGTGATTTCATGACGGCCTTCTCTTGGATGCGCGAAGCGGCGACGGTCAACCTATGCACCCTCGCCGAGGACCCGTCAATTGGTCTGGCGCTCAGCGCCGACGACGCAACAGTGAAATGCTACATGGCTGACACCGGACTGTTGTCTACCATGGCATTCTCCGCCTCGGGCTCCGCCTTGCCAGAAGTGTACCGGCAAGTGTTGCTGGGAGCGGACGGCGTGAACGAGGGCATGCTCGCGGAAAACGCCGTCGCTCAGCAGCTCACCGCATCCGGGCACGACCTGTATTTCTACTCAAAATCCTCGAGCATCCGCGAGGAGCGCATGGAGATTGACTTCCTGATCATCCGACCTTACCCGGACGCAGCCATGAAACCCAGAGTCAGCCCTGTAGAGGTCAAATCCGGCAAACGCTATTCCACGGTGTCCCTAGACAAGTTCCACGCGAAATTCACACAACGAGCCGGCGAAGAATACGTGCTGCACCCCCGCCAGATGAGTCAGGATGGCATACGCCGCTTCCTGCCCCTGTACATGTCATTCTGCCTGTGAATCTCGTTTTCCAACGATTCCACAGAACATGAATGAACTGCAGAATCCCCTTTCCTTTACCGGTGGGTGCAGTTTGCGCAACAGCTCTCAACCGAGCACAAATGCCAATAAGGCGCGACATCATTGGCGACACGCCAAACGCGCCATCTTCCCGATCAAAGACCCGATGACCAGTTGGCGGCCTTCCACAGCGCCCCGAATTCAATTTGTAAGTGCAACGCTCGTCTTCGGGTGGCTTGTCTTTGACATTGGCTTGCCGAGCTCGCGGTACCAAACCTCGTTGGGCGTTTCCCAGCCCAGGACCTTCATGGGGGTGTCGTTGATCTCATCGACGATGGCCTGCAGGTCCGCGTCCGTCAGGTCGTCGAAACCGGTCCTCTTGGGAAGGTGGCGGCGGATGCGCCCGTTGCGGTTCTCGTTCGACCCTCGCTGGTAGGAGGAGTACGGGTCCGCGAAATAGGCGAGCATGCCCAGCGCCTCGTCCACGAGCATGTGGCAGGAGGATTCGGTGCCGTTGTCCCAGGTGCGGTCGATGCGCGCCGGCGCGGGGATGTCCTTGTAGATGTCGTATTCGGCGCGCGCCGTGGCCAGCGCGCTCTTGTCGGGGACGAACCTGGCGAACAGCCTGCGGCTCCTGCGTTCGACCTGCGTGTCGATGCACCGCCTCGACGGGGAGGCGCCGACGACCGTGTCGGACTCATAATGGCCGAACTCGCGGCGCGAGTCCACGCATTTGGGCCTGTCGGCGATCGGCACGCGCATCGGGATGCGCGACCCCTTCGACCTCCTGCCCCTGGCGCGCGTGCGATGCCGCTTGCCCCG
>JAIJJM010000485.1 GCA_022728415.1 Collinsella sp.
GAGCTTAGGTCACTTAGACGCTACTCAGTATTCATTTTTCAGAGGATGAAATTTATGAACAGAACCAGTCGCTATTATTTTCACCGCTCAGTACTTTCCTTATTGATATCTGCCATGATATATGCCCCTCCCGGGATGACGGCTTTCACTTCTAATGTTATTGGTGTTGTAAATGATGAGACTGTAGACGGCAGCCAAAGAGTAGATGAACGAGGTACAACAAATAATGCTCATATCATCAATCACGGCAAGCAGGAGGTATATGGCGGGGTGTCTAATGGAAGTCTTATTGATACTGGTGGACATCAAGAGGTGTCTGGACATGGCTCTTATCAGGGGCAGGCTAATAATACAGTCATTAACGGTGGCAGCCAGACAATTAGTGAGGGAGGGATTTCTACAGGAACGATAATTAACGATAAAGGAACAATGTCAGTTTTAACGAATGCTAAAGCTGATGCGACCCGAATAGATAATGGCGGGCTTATGGATGTTGCCGGAAACGCGACAAATACCATCATTAATGGTGGTACACAGAATATTTATAATCATGGTATTGCTACGGGAACTAATATCAACAGTGGCACGCAAAATATCAAGAGCGGCGGGAAAGCTGACACAACAAATATCTCTTCCGGGAGCAAGCAGGTTGTTGAGAAAGGAGGTACGGCAACTGGCAGCAATATTCGAGCCGGAGGCACGCTGATTGTTGATACCGGCGGTATCGCACATGGGGTTTACCTGGACACGGGGAGTGCTTTAGTTGCCAACACGGGCGCGGGGACTGATATTGATGGATACCAGAGGTCATCTCACTTCACTATTACCGGAGGCAGGGCTGAGCATGTTGTGCTGGAAAATACCGGCCAACTGACGGTCGTAGCTCAAACCTCGGCGGTAGATACCATCGTTGATGCTGGCGGTAAGCTGATTGTCCACGAGGAGGCTGTAGCATATACCACCAGACTTAACAATGGCGGCATACTCGATGTGCGGGAGAAAGGCAGCGCAACGGGGATACAGCAGAGTAGTCAGGGCGCGTTGGTTGCAACCACCAGGGCGACGCGGGTCACAGGGACACGCGCTGATGGCGTCGCGTTCAGCATCGAGCAGGGTGCGGCGAACAATATCCTGCTGACAAATGGCGGCGTGTTAACCGTGGAGTCAGACACCACTTCCGCCAAAACACAGGTCAATGCGGGCGGTCGGGAGATCGTCAAAACAAAAGCCACTGCGACAGGCACGACGCTCACTGGCGGTGAACAAATCGTCGAGGGTGTGGCAAATGAGACAACAATTAACGACGGCGGAATACAAACAGTTTCAGCTAACGGAGAGGCAATAAAAACAACGATCAATGAAGGCGGAACGCTGACAGTCAACGATAATGGCAAAGCGACAGATATCGTCCAGAACAGCGGTGCCGCTCTCCAGACGAGCACGGCTAACGGTATTGAAATCAGCGGTACGCACCAGTACGGCACCTTTTCCATTGCCAGCAATTTAGCGACCAATATGTTGCTGGAAAATGGCGGTAATTTATTGGTATTAGCAGGTACCGAAGCCCGTGACTCCACGGTTGACAAGGGTGGTGCAATGCAAAACCTGGGTCAGGACTCCGCCACAAAGGTTAACTCTGGTGGGCAATATACCCTTGGGCGGTCAAAAGATGAGTTTCAGGCTCTGGCCCGGGCAGAAGATCTACAGGTCTCTGGTGGGACGGCAATCGTCTACGCAGGTACGTTGGCGAATGCATCGGTCAGTGGCGCGACAGGAAGCCTGTCGTTAATGACGCCACGGGATAATGTGACGCCAGTTAAACTTGAAGGGGCGGTCCGGATTACCGATAGCGCGACATTAACTATCGGAAATGGCGTCGATACGACGCTTGCCGACCTGACGGCTGCCAGCCGGGGCAGTGTCTGGCTTAACAGCAATAATTCCTGTGCAGGCACCAGCAACTGCGAATATAGAGTAAACAGTTTGCTTCTCAACGACGGTGATGTTTATTTATCAGCACAAACAGCAGCGCCTGCCACAACTAACGGTATCTACAATACGCTGACCACCAGTGAACTTTCCGGCAGCGGTAATTTCTACCTGCATACCAACGTTGCAGGCTCCCGGGGCGATCAACTGGTCGTCAACAACAACGCCACTGGTAATTTTAAAATCTTTGTTCAGGATACCGGCGTCAGCCCTCAGTCTGACGACGCGATGACGCTGGTGAAAACAGGGGGAGGGGATGCTTCGTTTACGCTGGGTAATACCGGCGGTTTCGTTGATCTTGGGACCTATGAGTATGTCCTGAAAAGCGACGGCAACAGCAACTGGAACCTGACTAATAATGTCAACCCAAATCCAAATCCGAACCCGAACCCGAACCCAAATCCGAACCCAAATCCGAACCCAAATCCAAATCCAAATCCAAATCCAAATCCAAATCCGAACCCAAATCCAAATCCAAATCCAAATCCAAATC
>JAIJJM010000486.1 GCA_022728415.1 Collinsella sp.
GGTATAACGCCAAGAATGGAGCGCATGAGTGTGGTTTTGCCGCAACCATTGGCTCCTAACAGACAACAAATTGTTCCTTGCGACAGGGTGAAGGACACGTCGCGTAGCACCGGATGGCGGGAGTAACCCAGAGACGCATGACGGACGGCAAGCAAAGTCACTGGCGACCTCCGCGTAACAACAAAAACAGGAAAAACGGTGCACCAACAAAAGCGGTCAGAATGCCAAGTGGGATTTCTGTTGTTCCAATGCTGCGTGCCAGCGTATCGGTAAGCAGGAGCAGAATCGCGCCAGTACACATTGCCATGGGCAACAGCTGCTGATGGTTATGACCGGTCAACAAGCGGGCAATGTGCGGAACGACCAGGCCGACCCAACCAATTATGCCCGCTATTGCTACCGTGCTGGCGGTGATTAGTGTGGCGCAGACAATTAATCCAAAGCGCAGACGTGTCACGTTCAGTCCCAGCGAACGGGCTTCGTCGTCGGAAAGCGTGAGTAAATTCATGCGCCAGCGGAGAAAAAACAGGGGCAAGGAGCCTGTGAGAATGATCGGTGCAGCATAGCAGAGATCGCGTAAGGTCACGGTGGACAGCCCCCCCAGCAACCAGAAGGTAATTGACGGTAACTGGGTGTAAGGATCGGCCAGCGTTTTTATTAGCGATATCCCCGCTCCGCACAACGTTCCTAACGCAATGCCTACCAGCACCAGGGTTAAGATCGGATCGTGGCGGGTCACCCGACGCGTAATCAACCAGACGCCCGCGACCACCATCAGCCCGCCGCAAAATGCGTACAGCTGGATGTAAACAATGGATAATCCCCACAGGATTGCCGCGCAGGCACCAAGTCCGGCACCGGCGGAGACGCCTAAAATATCCGGTGACACTAAGGGATTACGGAACATGCCCTGATAGGTGGTTCCGGCCCCTGCCAGCGCCGCGCCCAGAAACAGCGCAGCAAGAATACGCGGCACGCGGATTTGCCAGAAGACAATTTGTTCCTGCACAGGAACATTTTCTTGACGAAGAATGAGCGCCAGCAGTTGCTGTATATCGAGATGATAAGCCCCACTTACGGAGGCAAAAGTGATACTGATAGCTGCCAGCAGCAAAATACATCCGTTTACGGTTCTCATTAGCTCGCCACCAATTTTTGATAGTCGGCGTCACTTAATGGGCAATGCCAGAACAGTTGGGCGTAATGCTGCATGTCACTTTTAAACTGGCGATTGATGGCGGGATCCAGCCAGGCGTGAAGTCTGCGTAATCCCAGAAGACGGTTGATTCCCGGCGGGGCATCCAGCCAGCCAAAGGGCAGGCCACTTAAAAATAAGATGCGTTGTTCCGCAATCGCTTTCACGCCCTGCCAGAGAGGATCACGACGAATAAAATCTGCAGTAACGGCCTCCTGAACCAGAATAATATCCGGCTGCCAGCGCAGGAGATTTTCCATGGAAACCTGTGTCAGACCGTGGCGATCGGCTATTTGCGCGATGTTGTGCAAACCTAATAATTCCGCCGCCTCGGTATGCAACGAACCCTGTAAGCCCGTTTCCAGCCCTCGAGGACCGCGCGCAGCATAAAAGCTGAGGTTAGCGGCGGGTGAGGTGGCGAATGCCTGAGCTTCACCAACGAAGCGGCTGGCGAGATTGGCTTGTTCTGCGGTGCGGTGCTCTTCGCCTAACGTTTTGCCAAGCGTTGTTAACTGTTCTGCTGATTGTTCCAGTTTCCCGTTAAGCAATAACCAGGGTATTTGTGTCTGTTCGCTAACCTGCCGTGCCTGGGAGATCCAGGTTTCATCCGTATTGCCGCAATCAACGACCAAATCGGGATGTAACGCCATAAGCCCTTCCAGCGAGAGTGTGCTGGCGCGCCCGGCGAGTCGTCCCAGCCTGGGGAACTGGCGAATGTGCTCTGGCAATGGAATTAATGCCTGACGGGCAAAATCAAAAGAGGAAAAACCGACCATTTTTTCTGGCGCGACAGCCAGCAATAGTAAATCGGCGGGCGCGCCTGCGCTGACGATGCGTGTAATGTTTTGGGCTTCGGGAAGCGTCAGTGAGGCCCAGAATTTGACTGATTGTGCAAAGGACGGCAGATGATGCAGGAACAATGTCGACGCAAGAATCTGTGTAAACCTCCGTCTGGTTAGTGACATAAGTTATATCCTGATAATAAAAACCGCTATATATTTACATATATATCGAAAAAAATCATGTTTGATGTCAAAATTTGTCTAAAGAGACAGAATGATTTGCTTGTTGCTTAAATAACACTTTGTTCCACAAGAAAATTGTCAGGGAGAATGGCGGAGTGGCGAAAAATATAAATAGAGGTGTAATGATTAACAAATTGATAAAATAAAATTAAAATCTTCTCTGATAAAAGAAAATAAAGGCATAGACCGTAGAATGGGGGGCATTTCGTGGCGAAAAAAGAGCAATGCCAATTTTATGCACATAATGGCATTGCTCGATAT
>JAIJJM010000487.1 GCA_022728415.1 Collinsella sp.
GGAGAGCTCGTGTTTGACCGTACGCTGGGATGCGCCGATGCGCGCCGCCGGCTGCTCCTGCGGAACCATGCCCGACTCGAACGACGCCGGGATTGCGACCGGGCGTTGATCGATTGCGGCAGTGCGGTTGTTGCGGTGCTCGATGGCTCGGCACGAGGAGGATTGAACCCGGAACTGCTGTGGGTGATGCTGGATGGGCAGCGGTTGTTCAATAGACTGGGCGAGGAACTGCTGGTACTGGCTGGCGGCGAGGACGCCTGTGACACCAAGGATGTGACCGGCCGTGCGCTGGATGCCTCGCGCCGCGCCCGTCTTGCCGCCGATCTGGAGTTGTGGTTCGAACGGTACCGTGTGCAGTGGCTGTCCATCGGCCGCTACGCCGAATTGGCGCGTATCGCCCATGTGGTGTGGTCGTTTGCGGACATATTGCGTAGGGGAGCGCTATAGGGAGCTCACAGAAATTCGGTCCTGCTGAGAACAAGGTGAGGCTTACGCGCCGTCAAATGCACATGGTGATTTCAAAAAATGGCGAATTGCTGCCATTCTTGCACCTGTGCGTTTGATGGGAAATGTGCGTATGCCTCACATTTTTTGCATAAAGCATGAAAATGTGGCCCGTTGTCTATTTGAAAGTGCGACACCCTTTAGATTGGAGATTGTCCAGATAACCAGTGAAGGGGTGTCGCGCCTTGGGTCAAGTGTATTCGCACCTGTCGGAAGAGGAACGGCGGATCATCCGGATAGAGATCGGCAACGGGACGAGCATACGGCGGATCGCCGGCCTGATCGGCAGACACGCCTCCACGGTCAGCCGCGAAATCAAACGCAACACATGGTTCCCGTCCAACGAGAACGAATCCTACCGGCCGTACCGGCCGGAGCGTCTCAAGACGAGGCCGTGGACCGGCCGGTGCCACATCGCCGGCCCCGCGCACCGGAAGGCCGGACGCCGCCGCGCCAGGACCGGCGTCACGCACGACAACGGCACCGAGTTCGCCCGCCACGCGGAACTGCGCGAACGGCTCGGCATGGCCGCCTACTTCACCGCCCCGTACCCGTCGTGCCGGCGCGGCGGCAACGAGAACCGCAACGGCGCGATCCGCCGCTACCTGCCCAAGCGCACGCGCGTCGACCCGTCCATGGCCGACGAGATACAGGCCATCGTGGACGAGACCGACAACCGTCCCATGCGCGTGCTCGGCTACCGCACCCCGGCCGAGGCATTCGCCGACGAACTGCTATCATTAACCGAACAACAAGGATGTTGCACTTCTAAATAGACAACGGGAGCGACGAATTCTCGCGTAACGTGTGCTATGATGGAAAGCTCCCTTCGGGGAGCCTTCGTTGTGCTTGCGTTGTTCTTCGGTCCAACTTTTCGACATGCGTATACGTTGTTGATAGCGACAATTGCGGAAAACGCTTACAGTATGATGTGCACACGGACAACAAGCCGATGATTGCAAGGAGCGGTGACGACGATGACATCCACAGAACACAATACGCGAGCCGACATGTTGGCCCACATGGGCAGCCTTCAGCAGGCCGCCTACGTGCGCCCGATCGAGTACCAGGAGGGCCGTGCCCACGGCCTCAAGGCCATCGAGGTGAAGAACGGCCCGCTACGCTTCGTATCCATGGCCGACCGCGCCCTCGACGTCTGCCAGTTCGAATACCGCGGCGAGAACCTCACCTTCCTGTCCAAGCCGGGCCTGAACGGCCGCAACCAGTTCGACACCAACGGGCTGGAGGCGCAGCGCTCCATCATGGGCGGCCTGTTCTTCACCTGCGGCTTCGAGAACATCTGCGCGCCGTACGTCACGCCTGAGGGCGGCAAGTACCCGGCCGGCAGCTTCCCGATGCACGGCCGCATCCGCACCACGCCGGCCGAGCATGTGGGCTCCGACGCCCACTGGACCGCCGAAGGCGACTACGTGCTCGAGGTCTCCGGCGAAATGCGCGAGGCCGAACTGTTCGGCGAGAATCTGGTGATGCGCCGCAAGATCACCAGCGTGTACGGCCAGCCGTCGATCACGGTCGAGGATGAGGTGACCAACGAATCCTTCCGCGACGAGCCGCTGATGTGGATGTACCACTGCAACTTCGGCTGGCCGTTGCTCGCCGAAGGCGCCGAAGTCGTGATCCCCAGCCGCAAGGCCACCCCGCGTGACGAGACCACCGCAGCCGACACCACGCCGTGGAACGAAATCCAAGCACCCGAGGCGAACCGCCCCGAAAGCGTGTACCTGCACGAGCTCGCCGCCGACGAGAACGGCCGCAGCTTCGCCGCCGTGGTCAACCGCAAGCTCGGACTTGGAGTCGTCATCGACTTCGACGCCAGCCTCTTCCCATACTTCATGGAATGGAAGTCGATGGGTGCGGGCGACTACGTGGTCGGCCTCGAACCCTCGAACTCCAGCGTCCACGGCCGCGGCTGGCACGAGCAGCGCGGCGACCTGCACACCATCGCCC
>JAIJJM010000488.1 GCA_022728415.1 Collinsella sp.
GGTGTAGCCGTGGCCCAGGGCCGAGAGCATCTTGGCGCGGGGCCACACGGGAATACCCAGCTCGCGGGCACGCACGAGCTCGGGGTTGGACTCGGGAATAGCGGTGGAGACCACAACCACGTCGGGCTTGACCTCGTCGATCGTCGCAGCCTCGTGGCCCACGTGGACCTTCACGCCGGCGCGGGTAAGCTGGCGAATATAGCGCGACGTCTTAAGGTCGGAGCCGGTAACGGTATAACCGCGCTCGTGCAGGACGAGGGCGATGCCGCTCATGCCGGCGCCACCGATACCGATAAAGTGGGCGCTCTTGAACTCGGGCGCGGAGGTTGCAGTCTGGGAATCAGCCATGTGCTCGTGTACTCCTTGCGTAAACACTGCCTGTAACCCGTTAACTGTACCGCACCTACCGCATCCGCGCGAGGGCGACCGGCGATATCCCGTCTAACTAACGCAATCCCTCTACCGCGTCGGCCAAAAGTGCGGCGGCACGGTCCTGGGCCAAGCCACGCGCCGCCTGACGCATGGCATCACGCGCCGCAGCGTCATCGATCAGGTGCAGCAGCTCGTCGGCAAAGGCAGGGGCATCGATATCGGCATCGGCGCATAGCACGCCGGCACCGGCATCGACCAGGTAACGCGCATTCGTGGTCTGGTGGTCGGCCGTGGCGTGCGGATACGGCACGAGAACCGAGGGCACGGCAAGCGCGGCGATCTCGGCCACGCTCGAGGCGCCGGAACGCGAGAGCACCAGATCGGCCGCAGCCAGCATATCGCCCATGTTGTCGATGTAGGGCTGGACACGATAGCGCTTCGCCTCCTCGGGCGTCAGCGCCAAGGCGCGCTCGGTCTCCTCAAAGCCGTCGGCACCCGTCGAATGCAAAATGTAGAGATTCTCGCGGGTCAGCAGCTCACTCTTGAGCGAGGCAACGCGCTCGTTGAGATGCCGAGCACCGAGTGAACCACCAAAGACGAGCAGAAGCGTCGCGTCCTCGGGCACACCGAGCGTCTTGCGGCCGCGAGCGCGATCGCCCTCGATCACCGAACGACGCACGGGATTGCCCGTCATGAGCACATGGTCGGGGTCGCCCTCGCGCTCAAAGACCGCGCGGGCCGCAGGTACCGAAATGCACACGCGGGCGGCATGTGAGTTCATCATCTTATTGGCCAGACCCGGAACAGAGTTCTGCTCGTGCAGCAGATACGGAACGCCGGCGCCCTTGCACCAACCCAGCAGCGGGACCTCAACGTAAGCACCAAAGCCGATCGCGGCATCGGGCCTACCGATCTTCGAGAAGTGACTGGCAAGCGCACGCTTCGCCTTGTTGACGCGCCACAGCGAGGTCAGCGCCGTCCAGGGACGCGAGCGATCGAAGCCCGTGACCGTGATGGGCACAAAATCGAATCCGGCCTCGGGAACCAGACGGCCCTCGAGCTTGCGCGATTGGCCCACGAACACAACGTGATGACCGCGGTCACGCAGCTCCTCGGCCAGGGCGAGCGCGGGGTTGATATGTCCTGCCGTGCCGCCGGCTGCAATAGCAACGGTCATCTTATCGGTCATGGTAATCCCTTCGTACACGCGGCCCCTGGTCATCGGTGCGCAAACGCGCCGACGGGTCCGAATTCAAATCGATTCGATTATATCCACCGTACGCATTGCGAGGAGTGGGGCGCTGAGGACGACCTTGCGGCGCCGTTCGCTGACGCGGACGGGCTTCCGGCTCGGTCGCAGAGCCATCCAGGACGGTAAAGTCGTTACGCGAAGATCGATCGCCGCGCACGTGGGGCATGCCGGCGGTACTCTCATCCATAACGGCAAAGCTCTCGCGGCGACGGTCGTACTCATCGCGACGGGCGCTCTCATACGAAACGCGCAGGATCAGACCGGCGAGCATAAGCGACACAATAATTGACGAGCCGCCGTAGCTAATAAACGGCAGCGGCTTGCCCGTCATGGGAAACACGTTGAGAATGCCCAGCGCGTTGATCAAAAACTGCACTGCAAGGATGACCGCGGAACCCGATGCCATAAGTGCTCCGCGACGGTCGCTCGCCTGCTCGGCAATGCGAAACGCCGAGTAGATCAGCATCGCAAACACCAAGAAGAACAGCACGGTTCCGATAAAGCCAACTTCCTCGCCGATAATAGCCAAGATGTAGTCGTTATGCGCCTCGGGCAAATACGAGTACTTCATGGTGGAGTTGCCGATACCGCGACCGAATAGGCCGCCCGAGGCAAACGCCATGATGGCAAGCGTTGCCTGATAGCCGTCACCATATTCGTCTGCCCAAGGATTCCAAGCAACCTCGACACGCGTCATACGATACGGCTCGGCGATAAGGGCGATCGCAATGACGGCGATGCCGGCAACGACCGTCCAAACGATATATTTGGGGTCCAATCCCGCAAACAACGCCATGCACATGAGGGTCAACAAGATGATCAAAACGGTGCCAAAATCGGG
>JAIJJM010000012.1 GCA_022728415.1 Collinsella sp.
TGCCCGTTGACGGACTTCGGGGGAAAAACGAGTATTTTTAGTCATCCTGTTTACCTCTTTCTCAGGAAGTTTAGTCTCCAGGATTCCCGGGGCGGTTCAATGCCCTGATACCCATGTATTGTCAATTTCTGATCGTGAAGGCGATTTTTATGACCTGTTTGAACGCGCAGAGCAGACTCCCGGAATAAAAGCTGACTGGCTTGTCAGAATGAAATTTAATAACAGAGCAACGCTGAATATTAATGGTAAACGGGATCATAGGTTGTTGCACGAAAGAATCATGGAGATTACACCGCAGCAACTGGTTGAATTCACTATACCTGATGGGCGGGGGCAGCAAGCCAGAACACTGCCTGACATGCTTTCATCAGACGCAGGTCCTCTCTCATATCCTCTGATTTACTCCAGTAAGGTGATGATCATATCTTTATTTGATAGTACGGTAATGCCAGATAAATACAGACACAATGGTAAATAATATAGTTGCAAATAATGCTGCCATAATCAGCGCGATTGCGACACCTGTTTTCGATACCAGCGGCACCAGCAAAGCGCACAGTCCATAGCCAAGTGTGTGACTGGTAGCGAGCCAGCCCGCGCCTGCGCCATCAGCCAGCTTATCATTCAGTAGAAGTTGATAAGCGGGTGTTGCCAGAGCTGCTCCAAATGACAGCACTGCACAGCCCGGGTAAAACAACCATAGCTGTTCGGAGAGCATGATAGCCAGACCACCACTCATCAACACTCCGGCACTCAGGAGCAGGGCCACCGGAGTCAGGCGCTGCGGACGGAGTACCCCGAACTGCGCGATAAGCGCAGCTACTGCGGACAGACCCAACAGCCAGGCCACCTGTTGGCTAATGGCGGTGGTATCCGTGACGAACTGGCGAGTAAGGGCAGGCGAAAGTCCAAGCTGCATCATGCTCACCGCCGCAGCCAGTAATATTGCGCAAAGCAGATAAGGCAGACAATCCCGCTTCAGACTGACGCTCTTGCACTCCGGTGTGGGCTGTGGTGGTGTGCCGGGCAACCGCAGCAGCATCAGCAGCGCCAGCACTGGGGCTGCCATCAGTAGCCCCAGTGGCGCCAGAGGATGAATGGCCAGCATTGCTGCCGCGCACAGCGGCCCGAATAGCCTGCCGCAACTCAGGCCGGAGCTGATGGTTGCCAGAGCGGCCATGCGATTCCCTTCTCCTGCTCTCTGCAATGCCCAGACCTGACAGGCTGGCACCATTGCCGACACGGTCAGCCCGTAGGCGATCCGGGCGATGATTAATATTCCCAGTCCCACCGCTGTTGTTATGGCGCTGGTAGCCATCAGCACGCTTCCCAGCCCTAGCAGGGTAAAGCTTATGCCATATCCTCCCAGAGCCCACAACACCACAGGTTTACTGCCAGTACGGGAAATTTGCTTTCCCCACCACGGGGACGATGGCAGAAACAGCATTGAGCCAAGCATCAGCAGGGCAGCCCATACAGACAGACTCAGATTTGTCTGTATGACCAGAACAGGGAGCACAACCAGCAGACCGTTCTGCCCGATACCGAGAAGCCCGGCACTGAACGCAAGTGGCCAGCAGGACAGTGGTTTTTGGGGCGTATCTTCGATCCCAGGTGACATTTTAATGTTTCAACTCCATGTATTAATTGTGTTTATTTGTAAAATTAATTTATCTGACAATAACATTTCTTATTGATAATGAGAATCATTATTGACATAATTGTTATTATTTTACTGTGTGGGAGCTGTTTGACTATGACCCTGCCCTCTGAAAAACCAGCCACAGATGTGGCTGCGCAGTGCTTCCTGAATGCACTGATTCGTGAAACCACAGACTGGAAACTGACAGAATACCCGCCAGACGAATTGATCATCCCGCTGGATGAGCAGAAATCGCTCCATTTCAGAGTGGCTTATTTCTCCCCAACCCAGCATCACCGCTTTGCATTTCCTGCACGTCTGGTCACGGCATCAGGCAGTTATCCTGTCGACTTTACCACTCTCTCCCGGCTTATTATTGATAAGCTACGGCATCAACTGTTTCTGCCCGTTCCCCTCTGCGAAACTTTCCACCAGCGCGTGCTGGAAAGCCACGCCCATACGCAACAGGCAATTGATGCCCGTCATGACTGGACCGCCCTGCGTGAAAAAGCGTTGAATTTTGGCGAAGCTGAGCAGGCGCTGCTGACAGGACACGCTTTCCACCCTGCGCCTAAGTCTCATGAACCGTTTAACCGGCGGGAGGCTGAACGCTACCTGCCTGATATGGCACCCCACTTCCCACTGCGGTGGTTTTCGGTGGATAAAACGCAAATCGCCGGTGAAAGTTTGCATCTCAACCTTCAACAGCGGCTGACGCGATTTGCCGCAGAGAATGCGCCTCAGTTACTCAACGAATTAAGTGACAACCAATGGCTGTTCCCGTTGCACCCGTGGCAGGGGGAATATCTTTTGCAGCAGGGGTGGTGCCAGGCACTTGTTGCTAAAGGGCTGATTAAAGACTTAGGTGAGGCCGGCACGTCGTGGCTGCCGACCACCTCTTCCCGTTCCCTCTACTGTGCCACCAGCCGCGATATGATCAAGTTCTCCCTGAGCGTACGGCTGACCAACTCCATCCGTACTCTGTCCGTGAAAGAAGTGAAGCGTGGGATGCGCCTGGCACGCCTGGCTCAAACCGACGGCTGGCAGATGCTACAGGTCCGCTTCCCGACTTTCCGGGTAATGCAGGAGGATGGCTGGGCCGGGCTGCTCGATCTTAACGGCAACATCATGCAGGAAAGTCTGTTTGCCCTGCGTGAAAATCTGCTGGTGGATCAGCCGAAAAGCCAGATCAACGTACTGGTCTCCCTGACTCAGGCCGCACCTGATGGCGGTGATTCGATGCTGGTTTCGGCGGTAAAACGCCTGAGCGATCGCCTCGGTATCACTGTGCAACAGGCCGCCCATGCATGGGTCGATGCATACTGTCAGCAAGTGCTAAAGCCGCTGTTTACGGCTGAAGCGGATTACGGCCTGGTGCTGCTGGCGCATCAGCAAAATATTCTTGTCCAGATGCTTGGGGATCTGCCGGTCGGATTTATTTACCGTGACTGTCAGGGCAGCGCTTTTATGCCTCACGCGACAGACTGGCTCGATTCTATTGGCGAGGCGCAGGCGGAAAATATTTTCACCCATGAGCAGTTGCTGCGCTATTTCCCTTATTACCTGCTGGTTAACTCCACTTTTGCTGTGACCGCTGCGCTGGGGGCTGCCGGGCTGGACAGCGAATCGAATCTGATGGCTCGTGTACGAGCATCGCTGGCTGAAGTGCGTGATCAGGTGACTCATAAAACCTGTCTCAACTACGTGCTGGAAAGTCCGTACTGGAACGTAAAAGGTAACTTTTTCTGTTATCTGAACGATCATAACGAGAACACCATTGTTGACCCTTCGGTGATCTATTTCGATTTCGCTAACCCGCTGCAGGCTCAGGAGGTCTGAATGTCTGAGGCAAACATTATTCACAGCAGATATGGACTGCGCTGTGAAAAACTCGACAAGCCCCTGAATCTTGGCTGGGGACTGGACAATAGCGCGGTGTTGCACTGTCCCGGGGAGCTGCCGACAGGGTGGCTGTGCGATGCGCTGGATCAGATATTTATCGCCGCACCACAACTGTCAGCAGTGGCTCTCCCCTGGGCCGAATGGTGTGAGGAGCCACAGGCGCTGGCGCTTTTTGGGCAGGTAAAAAGCGACATTATCCATCGTGCCGCCTTCTGGCAGTTACCGTTATGGTTGAGTTCACCGGCAAACCGGCCCTCCGGTGAAATGGTTTTTGATGCAGAGCGTGAGATTTATTTCCCGCAGCGCCCACCCCGTCCGCAGGGTGAGGTTTACCGCCGTTACGATCCACGTATTCGCAGGATGCTGAGTTTCCGCATTGCCGATCCCGTTTCTGATGCAGAACGTTTCACCCGCTGGATGAATGATCCGCGCGTTGAGTATTTCTGGGAGCAAAGTGGCTCACTGGAGGTACAGACCGCCTATCTGGAGCGCCAGCTCACCGGTAAACATGCATTCCCGCTGATTGGGTGCTTCGACGATCGGCCATTCAGCTATTTTGAAATCTACTGGGCGGCGGAAGACCGCATTGGTCGTCACTATTCGTGGCAGCCCTTTGACCGTGGCCTGCATCTGCTGGTTGGTGAACAGCAATGGCGCGGGGCCCACTATGTGCAAAGCTGGCTGCGCGGGCTGACACATTACCTGCTGCTGGATGAGCCCCGTACGCAGCGCACAGTACTGGAGCCACGCACCGATAACCAGCGCCTGTTCCGCCATCTTGAGCCTGCGGGATACCGGACAATTAAAGAGTTCGACTTCCCACATAAGCGCTCGCGCATGGTGATGGCGGATCGTCATCACTTCTTCACGGAGGTCGGTCTGTAATGAATCACAAGGACTGGGATTTTGTTAACCGTCGGCTGGTGGCAAAAATGTTGTCTGAGATGGAGTATGAGCAGGTTTTCCACGCGGAATCTCAGGGCGATGACCACTACTGCATTAACCTGCCGGGAGCACAATGGCGCTTCATCGCTGAACGTGGTATCTGGGGCTGGCTGTGGATTGATGCCCAAACGTTGCGCTGCACGGACGAACCAGTACTGGCGCAGACGCTGCTGATGCAGCTAAAGCCGGTGCTGTCAATGAGTGATGCCACTGTTGCAGAGCATATGCAGGATTTGTATGCCACGCTACTGGGCGACCTGCAACTGCTGAAGGCCCGTCGCGGACTGAGTGCCAGTGACCTGATTAATCTTGATGCCGATCGTCTGCAATGCCTGCTGAGCGGTCATCCTAAATTCGTTTTTAATAAAGGTCGCCGTGGCTGGGGCAAAGAGGCGCTGGAACGATATGCGCCAGAGTATGCCAACACCTTCAGACTGCACTGGCTGGCGGTAAAACGTGAACATATGATCTGGCGCTGCGACAACGATCTGGATATTCAGCAGTTGTTGACTGCCGCAATGGATCCGCAGGAGTTTACACGCTTCAGTCAGGTCTGGCAGGAAAACGGGCTGGATCACAACTGGCTGCCGCTGCCGGTACATCCGTGGCAGTGGCAGCAAAAAATCGCCACCGACTTCATCGCTGATTTTGCCGAAGGCAGGATGGTGTCTCTCGGCGAGTTTGGCGACCAGTGGCTCGCCCAGCAGTCGCTGCGTACCCTGACCAACGCCAGCCGCCGGGGAGGGCTGGATATCAAGCTGCCGCTGACCATCTACAACACCTCATGCTACCGGGGGATCCCTGGCAGATATATCGCTGCCGGACCACTGGCTTCACGCTGGCTGCAACAGGTTTTTGCGACCGACGCCACCCTGGTGCAAAGCGGCGCAGTGATCCTTGGTGAACCGGCTGCAGGCTATGTGTCCCATGAAGGCTATGCCGCGCTTGCCCGGGCTCCCTATCGCTACCAGGAAATGCTTGGTGTTATCTGGCGGGAGAATCCGTGCCGCTGGCTGAAACCGGATGAAAGTCCGGTTCTGATGGCAACACTGATGGAGTGCGACGAAAACAATCAGCCGCTGGCAGGCGCATATATCGACCGCTCCGGACTGGACGCTGAAACCTGGCTTACGCAATTGTTCCGGGTGGTTGTGGTTCCGCTGTATCACCTGCTTTGCCGCTACGGTGTCGCGCTTATTGCACACGGACAAAATATAACGCTCGCCATGAAAGAGGGGGTACCACAGCGTGTTCTGCTGAAAGACTTCCAGGGCGATATGCGGCTGGTGAAAGAAGCGTTTCCCGAAATGGACTCTTTGCCTCAGGAGGTGCGTGATGTCACATCCCGTCTGAGTGCGGACTACTTAATCCATGATTTGCAGACGGGTCACTTCGTGACAGTACTGCGTTTTATTTCGCCACTGATGGTTCGTCTTGGCGTACCTGAAAGGCGATTTTATCAACTGCTGGTAGCAGTGTTGAGTGATTACATGAACAAACATCCACAAATGTCAGAGCGTTTTGCGCTTTTCTCACTCTTCAGGCCACAAATCATTCGCGTGGTGCTGAACCCGGTAAAACTGACCTGGCCGGACCTGGATGGCGGCAGTCGCATGCTGCCGAATTACCTTGAGAATCTGCAAAATCCGCTGTGGCTGGTAACTCAGGAATATGAATCATGAAAAAAAGTGTCGATTTTATTGGTGTCGGGACAGGGCCATTTAATCTCAGCATTGCTGCATTGTCACATCAGATCGAAGAACTGAACTGTCTCTTCTTTGACGAACATCCTCATTTTTCCTGGCATCCGGGTATGCTGGTACCGGATTGTCATATGCAGACCGTCTTTCTGAAAGATCTGGTCAGTGCAGTTGCACCTACAAATCCCTACAGCTTTGTTAACTATCTGGTGAAGCACAAAAAGTTCTATCGCTTCCTTACAAGCAGGCTACGTACAGTATCCCGTGAAGAGTTTTCTGACTATCTCCGCTGGGCTGCTGAAGATATGAATAACCTGTATTTCAGTCATACCGTTGAAAATATTGATTTCGACAAAAAAAGTCGATTGTTTCTGGTTCAGACCAGTCGGGGAGAATATTTTGCCCACAATATCTGCCTTGGTACAGGAAAACAACCTTATTTACCACCCTGTGTGAAGCATGTGACACAATCCTGTTTCCATGCCAGTGAAATGAATCTTCGTCGGCCGGACCTGAGTGGAAAACGGATAACCGTGGTTGGTGGAGGACAGAGTGGTGCAGACCTGTTCCTTAATGCATTACGCGGGGAATGGGGAGAAGCGGCGGAAATAAACTGGGTCTCACGGCGTAATAATTTTAACGCACTGGATGAGGCTGCTTTTGCTGATGAGTATTTTACACCTGAATATATTTCAGGCTTCTCCGGACTGAAGGAAGATATTCGCCATCAGTTACTGGATGAGCAGAAAATGACATCGGATGGCATCACTGCCGATTCTTTACTGACCATTTATCGTGAGTTGTACCACCGTTTTGAAGTTCTGAGAAAACCAAGAAATATCCGTCTGCTACCCAGTCGCTCGGTAACAACTCTGGAAAGTAGTGGTCCGGGCTGGAGGTTATTGATGGAACATCATCTGGATCAGGGCAGAGAGAGCCTGGAAAGTGATGTGGTGATTTTCGCCACAGGTTACCGTTCTGCATTGCCACAAATACTTCCCTCACTGATGCCCTTGATCACCATGCACGATAAGAACACCTTTAAAGTGCGTGATGACTTCACTCTGGAATGGAGTGGCCCGAAAGAAAATAACATCTTTGCGGTCAACGCCAGCATGCAAACTCATGGCATCGCCGAACCCCAGCTCAGCCTGATGGCCTGGCGATCTGCACGTATTCTTAATCGCGTACTGGGGCGTGATTTATTCGATCTCAGTATGCCGCCCGCACTGATTCAGTGGCGCAGCGGCAGCCGGAAAAAACCGCAGCCGGAGGCTGCTTCTTTAACTCACTATACAGCAAATATTCAGGAATAACGATGATGCGCAAAAAGTATATGCCCCGGGCTCTTGGTCCGCTGCTTCTTGTCGTGCTGTCACCAGCTGTCGCCCAGCAAAACGATGATAATGAGATCATAGTGTCTGCCAGCCGCAGCAATCGAACTGTAGCGGAGATGGCGCAAACCACCTGGGTTATCGAAAATGCCGAACTGGAGCAGCAGATTCAGGGCGGTAAAGAGCTGAAAGACGCACTGGCTCAGTTAATCCCCGGCCTTGATGTCAGCAGCCAGAGTCGAACCAACTACGGTATGAACATGCGTGGCCGTCCACTGGTTGTCCTGATTGACGGTGTGCGCCTCAACTCTTCACGTTCCGACAGCCGACAACTGGACTCTGTCGATCCTTTTAATATCGACCATATTGAAGTGATCTCCGGCGCGACGGCCCTGTACGGTGGCGGGAGTACCGGAGGGTTGATCAACATCGTGACCAAAAAAGGTCAGCCGGAAACCATGATGGAGTTTGAGGCTGGCACAAAAAGTGGCTTTAACAGCAGTAAAGATCACGATGAGCGCATTGCCGGTGCTGTCTCCGGCGGAAATGACCATATCTCCGGACGTCTTTCCGTGGCATATCAGAAATTTGGCGGCTGGTTTGACGGTAACGGCGATGCCACCCTGCTTGATAACACCCAGACCGGCCTGCAGCACTCCAATCGGCTGGACATCATGGGAACCGGTACGCTGAACATCGATGAATCCCGGCAGCTTCAACTGATAACGCAGTACTATAAAAGTCAGGGAGACGACAATTACGGGCTTAATCTCGGGAAAGGCTTTTCCGCCATCAGCGGGAGCAGCACACCATACGTCAGTAAGGGGCTGAATTCTGACCGCATTCCCGGCACTGAGCGGCATTTGATCAGCCTGCAGTACTCTGACAGTGATTTCCTGGGACAGGAACTGGTCGGTCAGGTTTACTACCGCGATGAGTCGTTGCGGTACTACCCGTTCCCGACGGTAAATGCGAATAAACAGGCGACGGCTTTCTCCTCGTCACAGCAGGATACCGACCAGTACGGCATGAAACTGACTCTGAACAGCCAACTGATGGACGGCTGGCAAATCACCTGGGGGCTGGATGCTGAGCATGAGCGCTTTACCTCCAACCAGATGTTCTTCGATCTGGCTCAGGCAAGTGCTTCCGGAGGGCTGAACAACCATAAGATTTACACCACCGGGCGCTATCCGTCATATGACATCACCAATCTGGCGGCCTTCCTGCAATCCAGCTATGACATTAATGATATTTTTACCGTTAGCGGTGGCGTACGCTATCAGTATACTGAGAACAGGGTAGATGATTTCATCGACTACACGCAGCAACAGAAGATTGCTGCCGGGAAGGCGATATCTGCCGACGCAATTCCTGGTGGTTCGGTAGATTACGATAACTTTCTGTTCAATGCTGGTCTGCTGATGCACATCACCGAACGTCAGCAGGCATGGTTCAATTTTTCCCAGGGGGTGGCATTGCCGGATCCGGGGAAATATTATGGTCGCGGCATCTATGGTGCAGCAGTGAACGGCCATCTTCCCCTGACAAAGAGCGTGAACGTCAGCGACAGTAAGCTGGAAGGCGTGAAAGTCGATTCTTATGAACTGGGCTGGCGCTTTATCGGTGACAACCTGCGGACTCAAATCGCGGCATATTACTCGCTTTCCAATAAGAGCGTGGAAAGGAATAAAGATCTGACCATCAGTGTGAAGGACGACAGGCGCCGTATTTACGGCGTGGAAGGTGCGGTGGACTACCTGATCCCGGATACTGACTGGAGTACCGGTGTGAACTTCAATGTGCTGAAAACCGAGTCGAAAGTGAACGGTCAATGGCAAAAATATGACGTGAAGGAATCAAGTCCATCGAAAGCGACAGCTTACATTAACTGGGCGCCGGAACCGTGGAGTCTGCGTGTACAGAGCACCACTTCTTTCGACGTAAGCGATGCAGAGGGTAACGATATTAATGGTTACACTACCGTCGATTTTATCAGTAGTTGGCAGCTTCCGGTGGGAACACTCAGCTTCAGCGTTGAGAACCTCTTCGACCGTGACTATACCACTGTCTGGGGACAGCGTGCACCTCTGTACTACAGCCCGGGTTACGGCCCTGCTTCACTGTACGACTACAAAGGCCGGGGCCGAACCTTTGGTCTGAACTACTCAGTGCTGTTCTGACGGGGATGCTTTTGCAACAAGGGTATGCTGTAAACAACATGGTCCTTGGTGGCCATGTTGTTTACAGCCAGTATAATATACAGCCTTAACAAGATATTCCGTCTCCGGAATGGACTGTTCACCACTGAATAACATTATGTCTGTTTTATGGATCTTTGACTGAAATTTATCGCATATCCTCATTTCATTGTCCGTCTGAAAACTAACCTTACAAGTAAGCGTCGTCTCAGCACCGTCTGGCAAATTCCTGAGAGGATGATCTGCGCCCAATATCCTGAGCCGGAACTTTGCTGCAATGAAGGCCAACGAAAAATGGGGGAGTATGTTATAGAGTACTTGCTACAGGGTAAAAAGAGGTACCTGTCGCTGGTTCTCCGTTCAGTTTAACCGGGAGATTTTCTCCTGCGCCTGTCATAAAGTCCGGTAATGGAGATTGTTAATACGATGGTGCACGATGCATTGCCAGTGCCCGGCCCGGAGGATGCCCCGTAGCTACATACGGATCAGGGTTGACAATATCGAATGGCAGGCTATAGGCAAAGTTAAAGCCCCATGGAGTAGCACAAAATATGCCGCACAAAGGAAACGGTCTGAATAACGCAGTGATGGAGAACTTCTTCGGCACACTGCAAAATCGCATCGTGGTCGATCGCTAATTCGTCGTGAATCACTGAACGATGTTCCATGCGAACAGATATTCGATCATATCGAAATATTAAACATTACCCCTCCCCATATTGGGCAAAAAAAAAACAAAAAACGATCAATTAACGATCAATTAGTATTGATTCACATAATCTATCATCATTAATGAGAACATTGTCACATATTTACAATATAGAACTGTTACTTTTAGCAAGCTGTTAGTAACCAACTGTTACTAATAATTTTAATTCTTAATACTTTGTTCATTCAATAAATGAGTTGAGAGAATATATGAATAAAATATACTCCCTTAAATATAGTGCTGCCACTGGCGGACTCATTGCTGTTTCTGAATTAGCGAAAAGAGTTTCTGGTAAAACAAACCGAAAACTTGTAGCAACAATGTTGTCTCTGGCTGTTGCAGGTACAGTAAATGCAGCAAATATTGATATATCAAATGTATGGGCGAGAGACTATCTTGATCTTGCACAAAATAAAGGTATTTTCCAGCCCGGAGCAACAGACGTAACAATCACTTTAAAAAACGGAGATAAATTCTCTTTCCATAATCTCTCAATTCCGGATTTTTCTGGTGCAGCAGCGAGTGGCGCAGCTACCGCAATAGGAGGTTCTTATAGTGTTACTGTTGCACATAACAAAAAGAACCCTCAGGCCGCAGAAACTCAGGTTTACGCTCAGTCTTCTTACAAGGTTGTTGACAGAAGAAATTCCAATGATTTTGAGATTCAGAGGTTAAATAAATTTGTTGTGGAAACAGTAGGTGCCACCCCGGCAGAGACCAACCCTACAACATATTCTGATGCATTAGAACGCTACGGTATAGTCACTTCTGACGGTTCAAAAAAAATCATAGGTTTTCGTGCTGGCTCTGGAGGAACATCATTTATTAATGGTGAATCCAAAATCTCAACAAATTCAGCATATAGCCATGATCTGTTAAGTGCTAGTCTATTTGAGGTCACCCAATGGGACTCATACGGCATGATGATTTATAAAAATGATAAAACATTTCGTAATCTTGAAATATTCGGAGACAGCGGCTCTGGAGCATACTTATATGATAACAAACTAGAAAAATGGGTATTAGTCGGAACAACCCATGGTATTGCCAGCGTTAATGGTGACCAACTGACATGGATAACAAAATACAATGATAAACTGGTTAGTAAGTTAAAAGATACCTATAGCCATAAAATAAATCTGAATGGCAATAATGTAACCATTAAAAACACAGATATAACATTACATCAAAACAATGCAGATACCACTGGTACTCAAGAAAAAATAACTAAAGACAAAGATATTGTGTTCACAAATGGGGGAAATGTCCTGTTTAAGGATAATTTGGATTTTGGTAGCGGTGGTATTATCTTTGACGAAGGCCATGAATATAACATAAACGGTCAGGGATTTACATTTAAAGGAGCAGGAATTGATATCGGAAAAGAAAGCATTGTAAACTGGAATGCATTGTATTCCAGTGATGATGTTTTACACAAAATAGGCCCCGGTACTCTGAATGTTCAAAAAAAACAGGGGGCAAATATAAAGATAGGTGAAGGAAATGTTATTCTTAATGAAGAAGGAACATTTAACAATATATACCTTGCAAGCGGAAATGGTAAGGTAATACTAAATAAAGATAATTCCCTTGGCAATGATCAATATGCGGGGATATTTTTTACTAAACGTGGTGGCACGCTAGATTTAAATGGACACAATCAGACTTTTACTAGAATTGCCGCCACTGACGATGGAACAACAATAACTAACTCAGATACAACGAAAGAAGCCGTTCTGGCAATCAATAACGAAGACTCCTACATATATCATGGGAACATAAATGGCAATATAAAACTAACGCACAATATTAATTCTCAGGATAAGAAAACTAATGCAAAATTAATTCTGGATGGTAGTGTCAACACAAAAAATGATGTTGAAGTCAGTAATGCCAGTCTTACCATGCAAGGCCATGCAACAGAGCATGCAATATTCAGAAGCACAGCGAATCATTGCTCCCTGGTATTTCTTTGTGGAACGGACTGGGTCACCGTTTTGAAAGAAACAGAGAGTTCATATAATAAAAAGTTCAATTCTGATTACAAAAGTAATAATCAGCAGACCTCATTTGATCAGCCTGACTGGAAAACCGGGGTGTTTAAATTTGATACATTACACCTGAACAATGCTGACTTTTCAATATCACGCAATGCCAATGTTGAAGGAAATATATCAGCAAATAAATCAGCTATCACAATCGGCGATAAAAATGCTTACATTGATAATCTTGCAGGGAAAAATATTACTAATAATGGTTTTGACTTCAAACAAACTATCAGTACTAATCTATCCATAGGAGAAACTAAATTTACAGGTGGCATCACTGCACATAACAGCCAAATAGCCATAGGTGATCAAGCTGTAGTTACACTTAATGGTGCAACCTTTCTGGATAATACTCCTATAAGTATAGATAAAGGAGCAAAAGTTATAGCACAAAATTCCATGTTCACAACAAAAGGTATTGATATCTCCGGTGAACTGACTATGATGGGAATCCCTGAACAGAATAGTAAAGCTGTAACGCCGGGTCTCCACTACGCTGCTGATGGATTCAGGCTGAGTGGTGGAAATGCAAATTTCATTGCCAGAAATATGGCATCTGTCACCGGAAATATTTATGCTGATGATGCAGCAACCATTACTCTGGGACAGCCTGAAACTGAAACACCGACTATATCGTCTGCTTATCAGGCATGGGCAGAGACTCTTTTGTATGGCTTTGATACCGCCTATCGAGGCGCAATAACAGCCCCCAAAGCTACAGTTAGCATGAATAATGCGATCTGGCATCTAAATAGCCAGTCATCAATTAATCGTCTAGAAACAAAAGACAGTATGGTGCGTTTTACTGGTGACAATGGGAAGTTTACAACCCTTACAGTGGACAACCTTACTATAGATGACAGTGCATTTGTGCTGCGTGCAAATCTGGCCCAAGCAGATCAGCTTGTTGTCAATAAGTCGTTGTCTGGTAAAAACAACCTTCTGTTAGTCGACTTCATTGAGAAAAATGGAAACAGCAACGGACTGAATATCGATCTGGTCAGCGCACCAAAAGGAACTGCAGTAGATGTCTTTAAAGCTACGACTCGGAGTATTGGCTTCAGTGATGTAACACCGGTTATCGAGCAAAAGAACGATACAGACAAAGCAACATGGACTCTGATCGGCTATAAATCTGTGGCCAACGCCGATGCGGCTAAAAAGGCAACATTACTGATGTCAGGCGGCTATAAAGCCTTCCTTGCTGAGGTCAACAACCTTAACAAACGTATGGGTGATCTGCGTGACATTAACGGTGAGTCCGGTGCATGGGCCCGAATCATGAGCGGAACCGGGTCTGCCGGCGGTGGATTCAGTGACAACTACACCCACGTTCAGGTCGGTGCGGATAACAAACATGAACTCGATGGCCTTGACCTCTTCACCGGGGTGACCATGACCTATACCGACAGCCATGCAGGCAGTGATGCCTTCAGTGGTGAAACGAAGTCTGTGGGTGCCGGTCTCTATGCCTCTGCCATGTTTGAGTCCGGAGCATATATCGACCTCATCGGTAAGTACGTTCACCATGACAACGAGTATACCGCAACTTTCGCCGGCCTTGGCACCAGAGACTACAGCTCCCACTCCTGGTATGCCGGTGCGGAAGTCGGTTACCGTTACCATGTAACTGACTCTGCATGGATTGAGCCGCAGGCGGAACTTGTTTACGGTGCTGTATCCGGGAAACAGTTCTCCTGGAAGGACCAGGGAATGAACCTCACCATGAAGGATAAGGACTTTAATCCGCTGATTGGGCGTACCGGTGTTGATGTGGGTAAATCCTTCTCCGGTAAGGACTGGAAAGTCACAGCCCGCGCCGGCCTTGGCTACCAGTTTGACCTGTTTGCCAACGGTGAAACCGTACTGCGTGATGCGTCCGGTGAGAAACGTATCAAAGGTGAAAAAGACGGTCGTATGCTCATGAATGTTGGTCTCAACGCCGAAATTCGCGATAATCTTCGCTTCGGTCTTGAGTTTGAGAAATCGGCATTTGGTAAATACAACGTGGATAACGCGATCAACGCCAACTTCCGTTACTCTTTCTGATAACAGCCCGGGCCGCGTTTGCGGCCCTTCTTCTACCGGAGAGAATATGTATTACCCTGTGACAGACTATATCGCTCTTGCTCTCATTATTAGCTTTCTTTTTCTGACATTATTTATCTGCCTGTTATGCCTTAAACATGAGCGAATAAAAAAAGAAACTATCAGGCAAAAAAATGCACATATTCTGGATCATGGCTGGAATGCAACTGAGTTCTCATGGTTCCGATACGGACAGTATAACGAAACGGGTATTTACATCTCGATCGAGAAGACCATTATCATTACAATCACCGTTTCTGGTGGGTGCTTTAAAAAAGAATACAGCATTGTCTCCCACATGCTGGTCACTGACACCATAACAGAGGCCACCCTGTACGAAAACGGGCTGTATACGCGCCATATCAGACTCAGTCGCCCAGTATCTGACAGCAAATACCCCTTGCCACCCGGATCTCAGCTCATTAAAAATATGACCTTACGACTGCGCCTGCAGGATCAGCAGGAAGAAACATCCGTGACATTATTTCAGGGAAAAATGAGTACCGACGGAAATAACTATTCCATCATCAAAGGTAAAGTAAGCTCAGTACTTCTGTTATTAAAAATGCTGCAGATTAATCATGCCTGATCTCTGTCCCGGTATTTTAGCCCGAGGTATATTCTGAAATATCATTCATCATGACCGGCGTTTATACAAACGCCGGTCATTCGCTAACAGCTTCACCGTTCCTTCCCCCATCCAGGTTCCGCATGAGCGTGTTGTAATGTTCATAAGCGTATTATCAGGATTGTCTGGAAAATTCCCGATACTTTGGACTATTACTCCTGAACAATTCGAAATTCAGCAGATTAAAGGTAAGCGTTAACGGAGGTAAGCGTAAACCGACTGCCGTATGTAGCCATTAAGCTAGTATTGGTAACGTAGGTGCCCACCTTTTCAAATGATCTGCGCCCCAAATCTTGGACATCCTATGAAAAATGTTTAAGTCGATATTGAACCGGACTCATGCCATCGAGTTTCTCTTTAATGCGATGGTGATTGTAGTATTCAATGTAATCAATTATATCTTGCTTTAGATGATGTAACTTATTGTATTTATTTAGGTAGTAACATTCTTATTTTAAAGTACTAAAAAAGCTTTCCATTGCTGCATTATCTAAGCAGTTACCACGTCGGGACATGCTTTGTGTTATGCCATTATCACTCAACCAACGTTGCCAACGAGACATCTGATATTGCCACCCCTGATCACTATGCAACAAGGGCTTATCGTCTTTATTGAGTTGTTCTACCGCATCTAATAGCATGCTCTTTACCATTGATGCTAATGGGCGCTCAGTAAGGTTATATGAGACTATTTCTCCATTATACAGGTCCATGATTGGTGATAAATAGAGCTTCCTGCCATCGACCTTAAACTCTGTGACATCTGTTACCCACTTTTGATTTGGGCGGTTAGCATAAAATTGTCTCTTCAGTAAATTATTACAAGTTCGCCCCTGTTCTCCACGATAGGTTTAATTTTGCTTCTGCTGACTGAATGATGATTGGGCAGCAAGTGCAATATCCCACATAAATCCAGTCAACTCACGAGCCACCGCCGTAATGGCTACTTGTGATTTTTTCCCTTTTGCTGTCAGACTTCGGTAACGAGAACACAATCGTTGTTGAGCTTTCCATGCAATATCTTTGGAATATTGTGTTACAGAATCCGGTCGGTAATATATAAGCCATGCACCAACTTTTGCAGGTGTACGATAAGACCAGGCGGCTTCGTAAAGCAGACGTCTCAGTTCGCTGTTTCCAACTTTTGTTATTCCCCTAGGACGAATGCTGTTTCCACTGGAATATTCCCCTGGAACCAGTCCCAGAAAAGCCATGAGTTGTTTGGGACTGGAAAATCGTGAAAAATCACCCAGTTCAGCAACCAGGGTTATTGCGGTTAGCTGACCAACACCTTTAAGGGCCTGTAACTGGCAGACCAGATTGCACAGAGACCACTCAGGTAACAGGCGGGATATTTCCTGGTCGAGTTGAAGTATGCGATCTTCAATCTGCTCCAGACTCTGACAATAGTGTTGAAAAGCAATCTGTTGAGATGGCTGACTAAATGATTGATTGGCTAACCAGGTTCGATGTTTGCCGGTCCAGTGCTTTCCTGCATAACGTTTGTCTGTTCGCAATAGCATGCTCAGAATTCGCTGTCGGGCAACTCTGCTGTCTCGTTTAGCTGCTGCACGGGCTCTGATTAGATCCCGCATAGCTTCATGAGTCAGGTCAGGGATCCAGACAGGGGTAAGTTCACCAGCCCGCAGTAACCTGGCAAGAGAAATTGCGTCCCGATGATCATTTTTGATTCTGTCTGTCGGTGATTTTGGTATCCGGGAAGGGGCAATAACCTGGCATTTTATATTCATCGCTGTGAGTTGATGATATAGCCCAAAACCACAGGGGCCAGCCTCATAGCAGGAAAGAATGTTTCCGTAAAGTCCCTGCAATTTCTGAAATAATCGACGTACAGCCTGGGCTTCGTTGTTAATCGTACCATAATAACGAACTTCGCCAAGCCGTTCAGGTGCAGCAATAGCAACCGCCAACGTTTCTTTATG